>JAKONR010000127.1 GCA_022701825.1 Hymenobacteraceae bacterium
GGTAGCTGAGCCAGAAGTAGATGGGCAGCACGGCCAGCGCCACCAGCCCCACCCATTTATTGGCAAAAAACATGACCACCAGCGCCACGATGGCATTGGCGAAGAGCGGCAGAATGTCGATGAAAAAGTTTTGCACCAGCTTCATCAGACTCTCCGCGCCCCGGTCGATGCGGGTTTGCAGCTTGCCGGTCTGGTTGCCGCCTTCCGAGAAAAAACCCAGCTCGTAGCCCAGAATTTTAGTGACGGCCGCCTCGGCCAGCGCGCCCGACACGCTGATGCGGATTTTCTCGCCGTAGTACTTCTGGCCGAACGTTATAGCTGTGTTTAGTAATTCCTTACCCAGCAGCAAACCACTCACCCACAGCAGCAGGTGCCAGCCTTCGGCCAGGCCCTGGCCCCGGTTCAGCAGGCCCTGCACGGTATCGACGGTGTAGCGCAGCACAAAGGGGTTGACCTGCGCGGCCAGCGAGCCCACCAGCGTGAGCAGCAGCGTGCTGACGACCAGCGAGCGGTAGGGCCGCACGAAGGGCAGCAGGCGCTGGATAATTTGCCAAAGGCTCATGGGCAGGGATAGCGTGAAGGGGTAACCGCCAGGCCAGCCAAAACCCGGCCCACCCAGCGGTTACACGCATGGCTATCGCCTGGGGTTATCGGCAAACTGATTCTTTAGCGCCGCCAACCCGCTTTTTGGGGCTACTTGCGCAGGGCTATTTCGCGCTCTTGCACCACCACCGTGTCGCCGGCGGCCAAGTGGCTCAGCACGGCGCGGTTGAACAGGTTCCACTCGCCACTATAGGCGATATAGCACCCGTCGGCCAAGACCAGCCAACTGAAATACGGCACGTAGAGCTGGCTACCGTGCGCGCCCACCATCCGCACGGGCCGCTGCTTGCAGATTTGCGAGTAGCCCGTAACGGGAGGCATGGCTTGGCACCGCTGGCCGGGATACACCTCCTTGATGTAGCCAGCCAGCTCTGAGACCTTTTTGCACGAATACGAGGCGTTTGAGAGGGTCGTGATGGAATCCAGGTTTTGCAGGCGCAGGGAAGCAAGTTGCTGGTCCGTTACTTCGGTGCGAATGCTGTCCACGTAGTTTGGCGCGGTCGAAACCAAGGTAGCCCGGTTATTAGCCCGAAAGGTTAGGCGCAGGCTCGTGTTGCTCGGCACGGGCACATCGGTTGCCGAAAAGTAAGACGCCAACCCTTGCCGCCTGGCCAAAAAGCGGGTTATTACCGCCGTATTGGTCACTTGCCCGGCGGCGGTGTACATGGCGATGGGATTGGCCGCCCGCAACGTGTTTTCGGCGGTGTACGTGCCGCTCAGGTTGTAGGAAATGCGCTCTTCGTCCTTGCGGCAGCCAGCCAGCACTACCGCCGCGGCGAGCCATAAGTAGTAGGATTGTTTCATATAAATAGAAAGCGAGCTAGTAAAATGCGCGCAAGTATAACGCCAACCCACACCGTACAGCGGGGCCATAGACTCTGCCCCACTTTCCGTCGATGCTACCGCCCCAATCGCCGACCCGCCGCGCCCGCCGCACACGAATTGGCCCGAAGTTAGAGTTAGTGGGACGGTAGCAGGGCGCTACCGCTGGCCCCGCCAGCTGCTTTTCTCTCCTTTCATTCTGCTTTTCTATGTTGCGGACTGCCCTTTTCATTACGGGTCTGATGGGCCTGCTGGCCTCGGCCGCCGTGGCCGCCCCCACCAAAAATACCTCGGCCCACTGGCGCGGCTGGGGCTTCCGGCACCGCCGCCCCAGCCAGGCCAGCTTCGTGCCCGTGTACGCCACCTACCGCTACCATAGCCGCGAGCGGCATGGTCTGTTTGGCTTTTTGCACAAAAGCAACCCCACCGCCCGGCACATCAGCAAAAAGCCGCCGGTACATGCGGCTAGCTCGCGCAAGCACACAACGGGACGGTTTTAGAGTTGGATAAGAGGTAGAGACCCAAAATTTTGCGGCTTGCGTCAGGGTACGCGCCCAGCAACGCAAGCCGCAAAATTTTGCGTTCCTACCCCGTTCAGCGACTGTACAACAACCCCAAAGCGCGCAAAAGCCTGCTCCTACCGAGGCCGCGGCTGCGGCGTGTAGGTCGGCCCCAGGCAGCGGGGGCCCTGGGCAGTCCAGGCCAGGGGGTCGATGCAGAGTTGGCGCTCGGTCATGGCCGGGTTCCAGGCGTGGTACACCAGGTACTCCGTTTTGCCATCGGGGCTGAAGGTGTGCGAGTGGTGGCCGGGGCCGCGCACGTGGCCGGGCACCGCGTGCAGCACCCGCGCCCCGGCATCGGAGCCCGAGTCGAGGTAGGGGCCAAGCACGTGCTCGGCCACGCAGTAATCGACGCCGTAGCGCTCGGTGAGAAAATTGGCCCCGCTGAAAAAGCAGTAGTACTGGCCGGCGTGCCGGCGCACGAAAGGCCCCTCCAGCGTGTGCCACTGCGCAAAGGTCTGGTTGCCGTACAGCGGCATCTGGCGGTTGGCCTCGAAGAGCGTCCAGCTATGGCGGGCGCGCAGCACGGTGCGCGGCTCGCCCGCCAGCTGCGTCATGCTGGGGAGGCGGTCTACTACCAGGCCGGTACCGGGGTAGTAGCCGTCGGCGGTATCGATAAAATCGCGGGCGTAGAACAGATACCACTGGCCATCAGCATCCTGAAACGGGTGCGCGTCGATGGTGAATTTGCTGTCGGGCACTGGCAGCGCGGCTAGTTCGGTATACGGCCCTTCGGGCCGGGGGCTGGTGGCCACGTGCAGCTGGTGCCCCACGCTGGAGGCAATGGCCCCGCCGCCCCGCGAGTAATACATGTAAAACGTGCCATTGTGCAGCACCACTTCGGGCGCCCAAAACTGGGCTTTTTCGGCGCCGGGCGGCGGCGTGAGCGCCCCGCCAATGGGCCGCCAGTCTACCAAGTTCTCGGAGAGCAGCAGGTTGAAAATGCGACCATCGGCGGCGCGCCCCTCGCCGGTGGTGCCAAAGGCGTAGTAGTTGCCGCCGTGGCGCAGCACAAACGGGTCGGGAAAATCGCGGGCCACGACGGGGTTGGTATAGGTGCGGGCGGCGGCCGCGGCGGGGGGCAGGTGCATAGCCAGTAAAGCCAGGCCGGAGCCTCGGAGAAAGTGACGGCGGGAAGGCATACGAAAAACGGGTGGGTGCGGGAAAGGAATGGCGTTAAAAATACAGCGCTAGCCACCGGCGCGGCGGCGACAAGCGGCAGCTGGTGCGTAGTGGCAAAGCAGGATATTTTCGGGCTAAGGTGCCGTGTTAGCCATCCCGAGCAGCGCATCCGGTCGTTTTCTACCCTATGCGCCATCTGCGCGCTTACTGCCTGCTGCTGCTCGGCACGGCGGCCTGCGCGCGGCCCCGCGCCGCCTACCACCGAGCTGCTACCGGGGCCGCCCGCCGCCACCAACCCACCGCTGCCCAGCGGGTGTTTGCCAAGAACGATACTACTCTATATCAACGACGAGCAGCAGCCTAACGCTGCGCAAAAAGGCCAAAATGAGCAATTTGAGCACCGCTCCGAGCCCTGGCATCGGGAAGCCGCTGTCGACGGGGCCGGGCTCGCACGACATTTGGACGCCGAAACCCAGTAGCTGCTACCGAACCAACAATGCTGCTTTGCCACAGCAAAAAGCCCCTTCCGACAACCAGAAGGAGCTTTTTGCTGTGGCAAAATACTGGACCAAGCCTTAGCTGTCGGTTGGCTTGGCTTGGCTTTTCAGCTTGCCACCCTTGGCCTTTAGTTTGCCGTCTTTCAGGCCGGGGCCGTGGTGGCGGTTGGCGGCCATCGCGGCGTACTTGGCGTACTGCTCGGGCGTGAGCACCTGCTTGAACTGCTCGTCGTATTTAGCACGATTAGCCTGCATTTGCTCGCGGGTGGGGCGGGTGCCGCTGGTGCGCAGGGCCTGCATTTCCTGGGTGCGGGCGGCTAGTACTTGCTGCACTTTGGCCGATTGGTCGGCGCTCAGGTTCAGCTCTTTGCTGAGGCGCTGGGCCTGGTGCCCGGCCATCTCCTGGGGCGAGCGGCGCGGGCGGCCGCCTTCCTGCGGCGGGGTAGTTTGAGCGGCGGCACTGAGGGAGATTGCAACAGCGGCGAGCAGGGGCAACAAAAACTTTTTCATCGAAAAACGGAGGTTATCAGGCGATTGGGGAAGGGAAAAACAGATTGGGTTTGGGCTGAGCGTGAGCGGTTAGCGGCGGTACTGGGCTTCCCAGCGGGCGCGCTCCTGGGGAGTCACGCGGTGGCCAGGGTCATAGCCGTAGTTATGGGCGGCTTCCCAGCGGCGGCGCTCTTCGCGGGTCACTTGGTGGTCGCGGTCGAAGCCGAAGTTTTGGTTGCGGTCGAAGCGGTCATTGTCGCGGCGGCGGTCATCATCGCGGCGGTCGTTGCGGTGGGCGGCTTCCCAGCGGGCGCGCTCTTTGGCCGATACGCGGTGGCCTTTGGGGTAGCCGTAGTTAAAATCGCGGTCGCCGGGGCGCAATTCGTAACGGGGCCCGTCGTGGTCGTGGCCGGGGAGCGGAGCGGCCAAAGCGCTGGTAGCGGTGAGCAATACAGCGGTGGCGAGGGTAGCGAACAGGGAGGCTTTCATGGCTTAGATTCTGGTTTAAAAATTTACTAAACAAGTAGTTAATCAGCAGAGGCAGCGTTTACTACTTCCTGAACCAGCTTATGCAAACCCCCGGCCGAAAACAGCCCCGCCCCGAAAAACTACGGGCTTACGCCCCCCAAAGCCCGACCAAAGGCCGGATTTTCCAGACCTATTGCTTTATCGGCTAGTCAAGCGTTGCGCTGCCGGAAGCCGGCAGGCAGCGCCAACCCAGCGCCAGGGGGCGATTTTGGCTGCGCAAGCCTGGCCGCCACTAAAAAAAAACCGCGTAGCGGGGCCAGAAACTACTAAGTAGTAGTTTCTGGCCCCGCTACGCGGCATCTGGCTACGTAGTTTTGGTAGCTTACCCCAATCCACGCACGGCGGCGCGGCTACTTACTGGCTAGCTGGCGCAACCCCAAAAGAGCTGCTAAGTAACACGCCACAAGCCTTTTATGAATTTACTGCGCGGCTACATCATTGGCCCAAAGGCGAAGTAGCACTTGCAGCTGATAGCCCGGCGCGGGCTTTGGCAGCGCCTGCACCGGCTGCCGCGACAGCGACACGCTGCCCCACTGAGGAGCCTTGGTGGCAGAGCTGTGCCACGTGCGGGACGAAGAAGAGTGCGGTAACGAGTTTACGTTCATAGCAATAGTATTGATGGCAGATGAGCGAGCGTGGTATTATTCCGTGCCCGTAATGATACAAAGCAACTAGCAGAATGTAGCGAAGACAATACCCACAAGTAGGTATTTTTGGTTCAACCTGGGGGCGGCGGGGCCGCGGCCGCCCGTGGGGCCAGCGGGTGGCCGCGGGCGAGTGCGCGGGCCGTTTCGGTTCTGCCTACCTTTGCCCCACTAATTCTCCTGCCCACCCCTCCTCCCCCTAAATACCCCCTGCCCTATGGCCCGAGTGGAAATGACGATGCCCAAGATGGGCGAATCCATTATGGAAGGCACCGTGCTGAAATGGCTCAAGCAAGTTGGCGATGCCATTGAGCAAGACGAAGCGGTGCTCGAAGTAGCTACTGACAAAGTGGATACCGAGGTGCCCGCCCTGCACGCCGGCACCCTGGCCGAAATACTGGTGCAAGAAGGCCAGGTAGTGGCCGTGGGCGCGCCCATCGCCCGCATCGAAACCGGGGCCGGCGCCGCCCCGGCCCCGGCTACCCCGGCCGAGGAAAACAACGAGCTCGAAGAAGCCAGCGCCAACCCGCCCATGGCCGACCCCGATACCATTCCGCCGCTGCCCACCGCCCCCCCCGGCCCGGCCGACGTGCCCTACCTGCCCGGCCCCGGCGTGCCCGTGGGCCCGGCCCCCGCGCCGGCCAACGACGCGCACCCCGTGCTGGCCGGCCGCTTCTACTCGCCGCTAGTGCTCAGCATCGCCCGCGAAGAAGGCGTGAGCATGAGTGACTTGGAGCGCCTACCCGGCACCGGCCAGGAAGGCCGCGTAACCAAAAAAGACATTCTGGACTACGTGGCCGGTGGCAAGCAGCCGCTAGTGCCGGCCCCGGCCCCGAGTGCGCCCGCACCAGTTCCCGCCCCCGCGCCGGCCGCGCCCGAAGCGGCGCCGGCCCCTAAAGCGGCTCCCGGTGCCAATGGCCAGGCTGCACCCAAGCCCGCGCAACCCGCCGCCAAGCCTGAGCCGCCCAAACCAGCCGCCCCCGCCGCCAAGCCCGCACCTTCGGTATCGGGCAGCCAGGAGCTAGTGGAGATGGACCGGATGCGCAAGATGATTGCGCAGCGCATGGTTGATTCCAAGCGTATCGCGCCGCACGTGACGAGCTTTGTGGAGGCCGACGTGACCGAACTCGTGCACTGGCGCAATAAGCACAAGGATGCCTACAAGAAGCGCACCGGCGAAAACCTAACTTTTACGCCCCTTTTTGTGTGGGCCGTGGCCCGCGCCATTCAGGACTATCCCAACATCAACGTGTCGGTAGATGGCGACTTTATTATCAAGAAGCGCGACATTAACATTGGTGTAGCCGTGGCGCTGCCCTCGGGCAACCTCATCGTGCCGGTTATTCACAACGCCGACCAGCTCAACCTCAACGGCCTCACCAAGAAGGTAAACGACCTCGCCAACCGCGCCCGCCTCAACAAGCTCACGCCCGCCGACCTCGAAGGCGGTACCTACACGCTCAGCAACGTGGGCTCGTTTGGCAACGTCATGGGCACGCCCATCATCATGCAGCCGCAAGTGGCCATTATGGCCGTGGGCGCCATCAAGAAAAAGCCCGCCGTCATTGAAACGCCCCAGGGCGACCTCATCGGCGTGCGGCAGTTTATGTTCTTGAGCCACAGCTACGACCACCGCGTGGTAGATGGCTCGCTCGGCGGCATGTTCGTGCGCAAAGTGGCCGACTACCTAGAGCAGTTCGACCCGAATACGGCGATTTAGGCCTGTTTTTTGGCTTATTAGAAAATGTCTGTCATGCTGAGCTTGCCGAAGCATCTCTACCGCTTCCTCCAACGGTGCGGTAGAGATGCTTCGGCAAGCTCAGCATGACAGACGTTTTTATGGCATTCCCTCTTACTTATTAAATCCATGAAAAACATCGTCTTTATCGCCGCGCTGGCTATTTCGCTCGGCCTTATCGTCTTTCTTTACCAGCGCCTGCTCAGTACCGAGGCGGCCCTGAAAACTGCCCAGCAGCACTTTGCGGACTGCCAGCAAGTCACGTTTCAGCTCCAGAACCAGCTGAGCGCGGACGAAAAAAACGCGGAAGCCCAGGGGACCACCGCGCCTTCAGTCAGCAAGTAAACGTGCGTAGGGTGAGCTTTAGCTTGCCTTTCGGACGCCCGAAAGGCAAGCTAAAGCTCACCCTACGCACGTTTACTTGAGCAAGAGCAGCATGAACGCGTATTGCCGCGCCACATCGCGCAGGGCCTGGAAGCGGCCGGAGGCGCCACCGTGGCCGGCTTCCAAGTCGGTGTGCAGCAGCAGCAGGTTGTGGTCCGTTTTGAGGGCGCGGAGCTTGGCCACCCACTTGGCGGGCTCGTAGTACTGCACTTGCGAGTCGTGCAGGCCGGTGGTTACGAGCATATTAGGGTACGCCTGCGCCCGCACGTTGTCGTAGGGCGAGTACGAAAGCATGTAGTCGTAGTAGGGCTTATCGGCGGGGTTGCCCCACTGGTCGTACTCGCCGGTGGTGAGCGGGATGCTCTCGTCCGACATGGTCGTGACTACGTCCACGAAGGGCACGGCCGCCAGCACGCCTTTGTAGAGGTCGGGGCGCATATTGATAATACCGCCCATGAGCAGGCCGCCCGCGCTGCCACCCATGGCAAAAAGCTTAGCGGGCGCGGTGTATTGCTTGGCAATCAGATACTCCGAGCAGTCGATAAAATCGTGGAAGGAGTTGATTTTACGCAGCATGCGGCCGTCCTCAAACCACTGCCGGCCCAGCTCCTGCCCGCCCCGGATGTGGCAGAGCACGTAGGCAAAGCCGCGGTCGAGCAGGCTCAGGCGGGCCGCCGAAAAGGTGGGGTCGAGCGAGTAGCCGTAGGAGCCGTAGGCGTATTGCAGCAGCGGCCCGGTGCCATCTTTCGCGAAGCCTTTTTTGTAAACGATGGAGATGGGAATCAGCTTGCCGTCGCGGGCCGGCACGAAGGTGCGCTCCTCGACGTAGTCGCTTTTAGCAAAATTGCCCAGTACCGGCTGCTCCTTGCGCAGTGTTTGCTGCCTGGTGGCCATGTCGTAGTCGTAGGTCGAGACGGGCGTGCTGAACGAGGTGTAGTGGAAACGCAACACCTGCGTGTCAAATTCTGGATTGGTCCCAATAGTGGCTGTATAGGCTACCTCACTGAATTTCAAGTACTCATCCCGCCTATCCTGCCACCGGATAACGCGTAGCTGCAACAGGCCATCCTTGCGCTCATTCAGCACGAGGTAGTCCCGAAACAGCTCCATCTGGTCGATAAAGACTTCTGGGCGGGCCGGAATCACGTCCTGCCAACTCGTTTTGGCGGTGCTGTCGAGCGGCGTGCAGACGACGCGGAAGTTGGGTGCCTGCCAGTTGGTGCGCACGTAGTACTGCCCGTTGGCGTCTTCCACCTCGTACAAATGGTCGTCTTCACGGGGCAAAAACACGGCAAATTCGCCAGTGGGCGTGGCCGCGTCGAGGTAGCGCGTTTCGGAGGAAAGCGAGCTGCTGAGCACGATTTGCAGGTATTTTTTCGACTTGCTGCGGCCGACGTGAGTGTAGAAGGTATTGTCTTTTTCCTCGTACACCAGCACGTCGTGCGCGGGGTCGGCACCCAGGGTATGGCGGTATATCTGGTAGGGCAAAAGCGTCTCCACGTCCTTTTTGGCGTAGAAAAACGTTTGGTTGTCGGCGGCCCACACGCCGGCCCCTTCCACGTTCTCAATCTGCTCGGGATATAATTCTCCCGTGGCCAGGTTTTTGAAGCGCACCGTGTAGAGGCGGCGGCTCACGGTGTCGGTACTGTAGGCGAGCAGCTCATTGTTGTCGCTCACTTCGTAGCCGCCGATGGCGAAGTAGGCGTGCCCCTGCCCCATTTCGTTGCCGTGGAGCAGGATTTCCTCGGGGCCGTCGAGGCTGCCTTTTTTACGGCAGTAGAGCGGGTATTCGCCGCCCGCCTCGTAGCGGGCGTAGTAGTAGTAGCCGTTGTCGCGGTAGGGCACCGACTCGTCGGTTTCCTTAATGCGGCCCTTCATTTCCTGAAACAGCTGCTCCTCCAGCTCCTTCACGGGTGCCATCTGCTGGTCAAAATAGGCGTTTTCGGCCTTCAAATAGTCGATTACGGCCGGGTTGTCGGGCTCGTTGAGCCAGTAGTAATTGTCGGTGCGGGTGCCGTGCGGCGAGGCCAGCTCTTTGGGCTGGGTGCGGGCGATGGGTGGTTGGAGCATACGAATGGGTTTGATTGGGAGGTAGCTTTAATGCTTTTGTTGCAAGCTATTTCCGTAGGCGTTCGTCAAAAAAGAAAGGTTCGGGCTCTGCCGCCAGCCGCACCTGCGCAAACTCGGGGTGGGCGGGGTTTACCAGTAAGTTATGCTCCTGGGGCACCAGCACCGAGGGCACGCGCAGTGCCAGCGTGCGGCCGGCTTGCAGCCAGGCGTGGCCCAGCACCGCCGTGGGCTGCGGCTGCGTGAGGCGCTGCCAGTCGGCGGGCAGGTCGGGCAGCGTTAGTTCGTGGCGGCTTAGGGCGTCGGGCACGTCCAGCGTAAGCAGGTACATATCGTCGGGCAGGTCGCCGGCGGGCAGGTGCACCAGCACTTCCAGCATGGCCAGGGCACGGGTTTCGGCGGTGTAGAGCACCGACCGGCCGGGCAGGTTCCAGCGCCCGCCCACCAAAAACGCGCCGTAGCCGCTGAGGTCGTAGCGCCGGTTGGCACGGGCAATGCGAAAGACGTGCATCAGCCAAACACGCCGTATTCGATGCGCACAAAAATGTCGCGCAGCAGCCTAATACCCGTCATGGTGGTGATAAACTCGATGGGCTTGCGGTGGCCCAGCGCCAGCAGCGGCGACTCCATCCAGTGCCTAAACTTCTCTTCGCCAAATAGTTCGAAGCCCTCGGCGTAAAGAATCGCCAGTTGCACCAGCCGGTCGGTAGCATCGGCCTTGAGGCGCTGCTCGGGGGCGTAGCGCTGCAAGGTGCGTACCGAGAGGTCGACGGCGGCCGCCAGCACCGGCAGCGGCAGGTGCGAGCGCCGCGCCAGGTGGTCGAGCGCCCGCCGCCGCAGCCCGCGCTGGATAACGTCGACCAGCTGCAAGTCGCTGGCAATGGGCTCGCCCACCACGCTCGGGCCACCCAGCATATCCACGAAAGCGTATGGAGCCATGAGGTTTAGCTAGCAGTTTCGGCGCAAAGCGCGCCAACTGTCGTAAATATAACGCCAATTGTCATCGGTTGGTTTTAACTATGGCTCAAAAGCAAGAACGTCCGCCCGGCTGCGTCGCTAAACGCAGCCGGGCGGACGTTCTTACTGAAATTCGGCGACTGACCGAACCTACAATGCCTTCAACGCCTGCTCCAGGGCCGCGATTTTGGCTTCGGCATCGGCCAGCTTCTGGCGCTCGCGCTCCAGCACGTCGGGCTTAGCATTGGCTACGAATTTCTCGTTGCCCAGCTTCTTGTTCACCGAGTCGCGGAAACCAATGGCGTAGCCCAGCTCCTTTTCCACACGGGCGCGCTCGGTCGCGGCATCTACTTGAATGTCAAGCGGAATAAAGAACTCGTTGCCACCCAGCACGAAGCTCACCGCCCCGGCCGGCGCGTCCGGCGCGAAGGACAAGTCGCTGAGATTGGCCAGCTTGCGCACCAGCGGCGCGTAGGCCAAAATGGCGGCTTGGTCGTCCGTTTTCACGGTCAGCGCCAGCGGCTTCACCGGGCCGAGGTTTTTCTGGTTGCGCACGTTGCGCACGCCGGCCACGATGGCCAGCGCCTTGTCCATTTCGGCCAGCGTTTCGGCACTGTGGGCGGGGGCGGTCACCTTGGGCCAGTGGGCCACGCACACGTAGTCCTTGGGGCCGCGCTCGGCCAGCTCGTGCCACAGCTCTTCGGTGATGAAGGGCATGAATGGGTGCAGCAGCTTGAGCAGCGTTTCGAGGAAGCTCACGGTGACGCGCAGCGTCTCGGTATCAATCGGGTGCTGGTAAGCGGGCTTCACCATTTCGAGGTACTGCCCGCAGAAGTCGTCCCACACGAGCTTGTACACCGTCAGCAGCGCGTCGCTCATCCGGAATTTCTCGAAGTGCTCATCGAGTACCGCCACTGTTTCGGCCAGTTTGGCCTCAAACCAGCTCACGGCCTGCGCGTTGGCGAAGGACAGCGCGTTATCCACCTCCCAGCCTTTCACAAGGCGGAAGGCATTCCAGAGTTTGTTGTTGAAGTTGCGGCCCTGGTCAATCAGCTTCTGGTCGTAGAACAAGTCGTTGCCAGCCGGCGACGAGAACAGCATCCCGGTCCGCACCGCGTCGGCGCCGAAGTCGCGAATGAGGTCGAGCGGGTCGGGCGAGTTGCCGAGCTGCTTGCTCATCTTACGGCCCTGCGCATCGCGCACGATGCCAGTCAGGTACACGTTCTTGAACGGTACCTCCTTGCGGTATTCCAGACCGGCCATAATCATGCGGGCCACCCAGAAAAAAAGGATTTCGGGGGCCGTGACGAGGTCGTTGGTTGGGTAGAAGTAGTTGATGTCGGCATTGTCGGGGTCATCGAAGCCGTCGAACACCGAGATGGGCCACAGCCACGACGAAAACCAGGTATCGAGCACATCCTCATCCTGGCGCAGGTCGCTGACTTGCAGCTCGTTGTTGCCGCTTTGCTCGCGGGCTAGCTCTACGGCTTCAGCCTCGTTCTGGGCTACTACGAAGGAGCCATCGGGCAGGTAGTAGGCCGGAATGCGCTGGCCCCACCACAGCTGGCGCGAAATGCACCAGTCGCGCACGTTCTCCATCCACACCCGGTACATGTTCTTGAACTTGGGCGGGTGCAGCTTGATGGTGTCGTTTTCCACGACTTCGAGCGCGGGTTTGGCGAGGTGCTCCATTTTCAGGAACCACTGCAAGCTCAGCTTGGGCTCAATGACAGCGCCGGTGCGCTCCGACGTTTGCACGATGCTGGCGTATTCCTCAATTTTGTCGAGCAGGCCAGCTTCGCCTAGGTCCTTCACGATGTTGCGGCGGGCGGCAAACCGGTCCTGGCCCACGTACAGCTCCGCCTTCTCGTTCAGCGTACCGTTATCGTTCAGAATATCAATGACCGGCAGGTTGTGCTTCAAACCCAGCTCGTAGTCGTTGAGGTCATGGGCGGGCGTCACTTTCAGCGCGCCCGTGCCGAAATCCACCGTCACGTACTCGTCCTGAATAACCGGGATTTCGCGGCCCAGCAGCGGGATGCGCACGCGCTGCCCGGCTAGGTCCTGGTAGCGCGGGTCGGTGGGGTTCACGGCCACGGCCACGTCGGCCATCACGGTTTCGGGGCGCGAGGTAGCTACCGTGAGGAAGCGACCGGGCTGGCCCACTACCTCATATTTGAGGTGGTACATCTTGGCCTGGGTGTCCTTCGGAATCACTTCCTCATCCGAGATAGCGGTGCCGCCCAGTGGGTCCCAGTTTACCATGCGTACGCCACGATAAATCAGGCCCTTGCGGTACAAGTCCACGAACACGCGCAGCACGGCCTCGGTCAGCTTGGGCTCCATCGTGAAGCGCGTGCGGCTCCAGTCGCAGCTAGCCCCTAGCTGCTTCAATTGCTCCAGGATGATGCCGCCGTACTTCTCCTTCCAGGCCCAAGCGTGGGTCAGAAAATCTTCACGGCTCAGGTCTTTCTTATTGATACCCTGCTCCTTGAGCATAGCCACTACCTTGGCCTCGGTGGCGATGCTGGCGTGGTCGGTGCCGGGCACCCATAGGGCTTCCTTGCCCTGCATCCGGGCGCGGCGCACGAGCACGTCCTGGATGGTATTGTTGAGCATGTGGCCCATGTGCAGCACGCCCGTCACGTTGGGCGGCGGAATAACCACGGTGTAGGGCTGCTTGCGGGGGT
>JAKONR010000168.1 GCA_022701825.1 Hymenobacteraceae bacterium
TGGCTCACCATGTTCACTGGCAGCCCGTCGATGCTCACCGCGAAGTCGGTGCCGTGGTCGGCATCAAAGCCGCGCACGAATATCTGCTCGGCCTTGCCACCGCCCGCGTGCTGCGCAATGAAGAGGCCCGGCACCAGCCGCAGCAGGTCCTGAGCCGAGTTGAGGGGCCGCAGCGTCTGGTCGATGTGCGAGATGGCGGCCAGCGTCTGGTTAGGGTCACGGAGCTGGCTCACCGTCACCTCGGCCAGGTTGAGGTTGGTGGTGGCGAGCGCGGCCGTCAGGCCCCGCGTTTCGCCGGCCACCAGGGTTATTTCGCTGGTTTTTAGCCGGTAGCCCAGCGCCCCCAACTGCACCCGGTAGGTGCCCGCCGCCAGCCCTGCCAGCCGAAACTGCCCCAGCGCATCGGTGGCCGTGCCGCCCGGTTGCCCCAGCAGCCCCACGCGCACGCCCGCCAGCGGCTGGCCCGAGAGCGAATCCGTGACGGTGCCGCGCAACGCGGCCGGGCGCTGGGCCTGCGCCGCCTGCGCGCTCAGCAACCCCAGCCCCAAAAGCAACCCAAACGGCCGCCACTCTACAATTCCTTTTCGTAAACTAAAAACCTTCATACCAACGCGCTAGCAGCGGCTGGTCGCCCCGCGCACGGAGCATCGCCAGCCTGAATTTGCAGTAAAACGACCCATCGCGCGGGCCTTGCCGGGGCGCGACGGGGCAGCCAGCGACCGGGCGGCCGTTGGGGCGGGCAGTTTCAGGCGCGCTGAGGCGGCGGGTAGTCGTGGGGGCCAACCCAGGCCGCCCAGGCCGCCGGGGCCAGCGGGGGGTGCCGCACCGACCTCGCCCATCGCAGCGGCGGCACAATGGCGGCCACGGCGGCGGCCACAAAATGCACGTCCAGCCCCTTCAATTGGGCCAGGTAGTGCAGGCCGGTGCCGGTGGGCACGGGCCGGTGGGCGGCGGCTTGGTCGCCGTTGCAGCGCTCGAAGCAGTCGAGGCGCAGGTAGTTGTGCTGCTGGCACTCGTGGCTATGCACGTAGGGGTGCGCGGCCGAAAAGAGTGGCGCGGGCGGCCGGCTCACGACCAGGCCCGCCCCCACTACCAGCAGGTAGTTGAGCAGCAGAAGCCAGGTGAGGAGCGGACGTAGCATAAAAGAGAGAATTCGGATAACTGTAGTAAAGCTGCGCCAATGTCTCCAAAAACCAGCTACTAATCGACCACTGGCACAATACGCTAGCTTATTTCGTCAAGCCAGCAGTCGCTCTACGGTCCAGTAAGCGGCCACCAGGCCGACCACCACGGACACCGGCACCACCACCCGCGCCCGGTACCAGGGGCGGTCGGCGGCCCAGCGCCCAATGAGGCCCCAGCACAGCAAAATAATGGCAATCTGCCCCAGTTCCACGCCCACGTTGAAGGAAATGAGCGAGCCAAAATAGGCCTTTTGGGGCAGGCCCAGCCCGGTGAGCGCGCCAGCAAAGCCCAGCCCGTGAATCAGCCCGAAGCCGAACACAATGGCTAGCCGCCACGGACTGAGCTTGATGGTAATGATGTTTTCGAGCGCCACAAACAGGATGGACAGCGCAATAATCGGCTCGACCACGCTGCCCGGCGGCCGGATGAGGCCGTACATCGCCAGCCCCAGCGTGATGGAGTGCGCCACCGTAAACGCCGTGGCCTGCCACAGCACCGGCTTCAAGCGCGGCTCCAGAATATACAGGCTGACGATGAACAGAATATGGTCGAAGCCCAGCGGCAGAATATGAGTGAAGCCGAGCTTGATATACGTCCAGAAAATCTCGGTGCGCGAAAGCTTGCTCAGGTCGGCGTCGATAACGTGGGCGGCGGCGGGCAGGGCGAGCAGCAGCAGGAAGCCTAATCCGCAGGCTGATACGAGCTGGCGCTTGCGATAGCCTGTCATGCTGAACGCAGTAAAGCATCTTGGCCGCTTCATCCGCACCACTCCGGCAACTCGACCAAGGTGCTTCACTGCGTTCAGCATGACGTTCGTTCTCATTTCTTTCTTACCGGCTTCTTACCGGGCGGCCAGCAGGTGTTCGCCTTCGGCCGTCACCTCCGGGTTGAGGTAGGGCGCGGTTTTGACGGCCTTTTCGATGAGGGCGCGGCCCTCGGCGGGCTGGCCGGTTTTGCTCAGGATGAGGCCGGCGCGGCACAGTAGCACCGGGTTTTGGGAGTGCGTGCGGCGGGCCACCGCCATATATTTCTGCGCCTCGGCGTACTCGCCGCGCTTGTAATGCACCCAGGCCAGGGTTTCGTTGACGTCGATGTTATCGGGGCGGCGGGCGTACTCGATTTTGGCGTGCGCCAGGGCTTTGTCCAGCTCGTTGGTTTTGAGGTAGGCGTAGGCCAGCTCGCGGTCGGTGTAGTGGCCCAGCTCTTCATTATCATTGGCTTGCTGGGCGGCATCGGCCAGCATCGCTACCGATTCGCGGGCCATTTTGGCGGCCTCGGCGGGCTGCTTATTCAGGCGGTACACGTCCACCAGCTCGTCGGTGAAGGCGTAGTCCTTGACCGTGGCGCGGGCCAGGTTCAGGTTGTTGATGGCGGTAGTATAGTCCTTTCGGGCGGCGGCCACACGGGCCAGGCCGGCCAGGGCGTAGGCGTAGTTGGGGCGCAGGGCCAGCGCCTGCTGGTAGTAGCCCTGGGCCTGGTCGAGGTGGCCGCTCACTTCGTAGAGGTGGCCCAGGGCCACGCGGCTCCACTCGGTTTGTTCCAAGCCGGGGTAGCCGGCTTTCACGGCCATGTCCATGGCCTGAATGGCGCCCGGCACGTCGCCGTGAATTTCGCGCAGGTAGCTCACGCGGGCGTAGGCCGTGAGGTCGGGGCGCACCTGGTTCATCTTGTCGGCCATCTTCACGGCCTGGTCGTAGTGGCCTAGTTCTACATTCGCATCCGTCAGCAGGCCATAGACATAGCCGCTATTGGGGTTGATGGCCTGGGCCTGCTCGGCCAGCGCCAGCCCCTGCGAAAAGTGGTGCTGCGTGAGGCTCAGCGACGCCTGGCAGCACAGCGCCTCAAAGCTTTCGGGCTCGGCGCGCAGCACTTCTTGCAGCAGCTGCATGGCGGCGGCATCGTAATAGGGATGGTTGCCGGTCACGCGGCCTTCCTGCATGTAAGCTTCGGCCAGCAGCAGGCGGCTTTTCTGGTCGGTGGGGTCGGCGCGCAGCTTGGCCAGCAGGCCATCCATGGCGGCTTTGGTGTTCAGCCACTCGCCGCCCAGCGCGAGGCGGCCCATGCGGTTTTTGGGCTCGGGCAGCGCGGGCGGGCCTTGCTTTTTAAAGAAGACAATGGCCGCCACGGCCAGCCCAAAAGCCAGCAGCAGCGCAGGGTAAAGCTTTTTTTGCATAGAAAGGGGTGGGTGGGAATAAAA
Organism: Hymenobacteraceae bacterium; assembly: GCA_022701825.1. Taxonomy (GTDB): domain Bacteria; phylum Bacteroidota; class Bacteroidia; order Cytophagales; family Hymenobacteraceae; genus Hymenobacter. Next base: position 3,383 of record JAKONR010000168.1, read on the forward strand.
GCCGGTAGCGAGGAGGGGGGCGGCCCCCTCGCCACTGCGGCCAGGCAAACACGGCAAAAAGCGGCTACGGCCGTGGCCGCAGCTCAGGCAGTAAGCTGACCCAGCTACGAAATCGCGCCAAGCGCAGTTTTCAGACTTCTAAATATAGTTTACTTTCCTACGCGGCCCGTAGGCTGGCCACCGCTGAGCCGAGCCCAAGCCCGGCCCTGCCAACCAGCGGGCGATGCCCTCTGCGCCTGCATGGTGGCGGCACAACCGTCCACTTAATCCCCCTTGCGAATGCCTGGGGCCGGTAGTCGGGCAGCTGCTTTTACCGGGGCGCGCCCCTGGTTAGGCCGAGATAATCAAGTCATTAGGCAGGAGAGTACAGGTTGGCTCCGCGTGGTGGTCGCCGCTACTTCGCAGCCTCTCCTACCCTTTTTCCCACCCTCTCTTGATGAAGCTCTCCTCTCTGCTGCGAGGCGTGCGCGTGTGCGCCGCCGCTGTGTACGGGCGTAGCCAGGGCTCCGCGCCCGGCGGCTGGGCCGCCGGCTTGCTGGCGCTGCCGCTGCTGGTGGCCCAGCCGGCCCACGCCCAGCGCTACGTCGAAAAGCTGGGCCGCAGCGTCGTGGCCATCCGCACCGACGCCAATACCGTGTTTGTGAGCTGGCGGCTGCTGGGCACCGACCCGGCCGGCCTGGCCTTCAACGTGTACCGGGGCGCTACGAAGGTGAACGCCGCGCCCCTCACCGGCGCTACCAACCTCACCGACGCTACCACCAGCACCGCCACCTACACCGTGCGCCCGGTGCTGAACGGCGTGGAGCAGGCCGCCTCGGCCGGGGCCAGCGCCTGGGCCGATAAGTTTCTGCGCATCCCCATTCAGCGGCCCGCCGGCGGCACTACCCCCGATGGCGTGGCCTACACCTACTCGGCCAACGATGCCAGCGTGGGCGACGTGGACGGCGACGGCGAGTACGAGATTATCCTCAAGTGGGACCCCTCCAACGCCAAGGACAACTCGCAGAGCGGCTACACCGGCAACGTGTACCTCGATGCCTACAAGCTCGACGGTACCCGGCTGTGGCGCATCGACCTGGGCCGCAACATCCGGGCGGGGGCGCACTACACGCAGTTTATGGTGTATGACCTTGACAGCGACGGCAAGGCCGAAGTGGCCTGCCGCACCGCCGACGCCACCATCGACGGGGCCGGCGTGGTTATCGGCGATGCCAGCGCCGACTACCGCAACTCGGCGGGCTACGTGCTGAGCGGGCCGGAGTTTCTGACCGTCTTCAACGGCCAGACGGGCGCGGCCATGGCCACCACCAACTACCTGCCCGCGCGCGGAGCCGTGAGTAGCTGGGGCGACAACTACGGCAACCGCGTGGACCGCTTTATCGCCACGGTGGCCTACCTCGACGGGGTGCGCCCCAGCCTCGTAATGGGCCGGGGCTACTACACCCGGCTGGTGCGCGTGGCCTGGGACTGGCGCAACGGCCAGCTCACCCAGCGCTGGGTTTTTGACAGCAACACCGCCGGCAACGGCAGCTACGCCGGCATGGGCAACCACCAGCTGACGGTGGGCGACGTGAACGGCGACGGCCGCGACGAGGTCGTGAACGGGGCCAGCGCCATTGCCAGCGATGGCACCGGCTACTACAGCAACGGCCTGGGCCACGGCGACGCCCTGCACATGAGCGACCTGGACCCCACCCGCCCCGGCCAGGAAGTGTGGCAATGCCACGAGGAGCCGGCCAAATACGGCCAGTACGGCCTCGAAATGCGCGATGCCCGCACCGGCCAGCCCATCTGGGGCGTGCCGGGCGGCGGCGCCGACGTGGGCCGCGCCCTGGCCGCCGATATTGACCCCGCCTATCCCGGCTACGAGTGCTGGGGCTCGGTGGGCGGCCTCTACACCAGTAAGGGCGTGCAGATTGGCACCACCAAGCCCACCACCAACTTTGCCGTGTGGTGGGATGGCGACCTGAGCCGCGAGCTGCTCGACGCCGGCTACAACGCCACTACCGACGTAGCCACCGTGCGCCTCGAAAAGTGGGTACCGCCCACCGGCACCGCCACCAACGGCAGCCTCACGCGCCTGCTCACGCCCAGCACCGTAGCCGACGGCGACGCCCAAACAAACAACACGACCAAGGCCAACCCCTGCGTGACGGCCGATATACTAGGCGATTGGCGCGAGGAAATCCTGCTGCGCGCCCGCGACAACCAAAGCCTGCTGCTGTACTCGACCACCGCCCTCACCGCCGTGCGCCAGTACACCCTCATGCACGACACGCAGTACCGCGTGGCGGTGGCCCACGAAAACTCGGCCTACAACCAGCCGCCGCACCCCAGCTTCTTTTTGGGCAATGGCATGGCCCCGGCCCCCACGCCCGACATCATGCTAGCCGCCACGGCCACGCTCTGGAACGGCAGCCAGTCCACCGACTGGTTTACGGCCGATAACTGGTCGGGCGGCGTGCCCACCAGCACCCTCGATGCCCTGGTGCCGGCTGGCCTCGCGCGCTACCCCGTGCTGCCCGCTGGCCGCGCCGCCGAGGCCAAAAACCTGACCTTGGCCCCCGGCGCCACGCTAACCCAGGCGGGCGGCACCCTCACGCTGGCCGAAAACCTGGCCAACAGCGGCACCCTCACCGCCACCGGCGGCACGATACTATTGAACGGTACGGCCGCGCAAGCCGTGGGCGGCCCCGGCACCACCCAGCTCTGGAACCTGACGGTGGGCAACCCCGCCGGCGCGCAGCAGGCCGGCGGCCTGGGCATCCACGGGGTGCTGGCGCTGGCCGGCGGCAGCCTCAGCACCGGCGGCAACGCGCTCACGCTGCTGAGCGACGCCAGCGGCACGGCCCTGGTCGACAACAGCGGCGGCGTGGTGAACGGCCCGGCCACCGTGCAGCGCTACATCGACCCCAGCCTGAACCCCGGCGTAGGTTATCGGCATTATGCGGCGCCGGTCAGCAACACGACCGTGGCCGACCTGGCCACCGCCGGCTTCGCGCCGGTGCTGACGCCGGGCTACAACACGAGCGCCAGCCCCACGACTATCACGCCTTTTCCCAACGTATTTGGCTACGACGAAAGCCGGGTGCTGGCTTCGCCCGCCACGGGCATGTCGGCTTTTGATAAGGGCTGGGTAGTGCCCGCCAGCAGCGCGGCCATGGAGCCGGCGCGGGGCTACGCGGTCAATATTTCGGCTTCGCAAACCGTGGACTTCGTGGGCACGCTTCACAATGGCCCCATCAGCCAAACCCTGGCTACCACCGGTGGCCCCAACGGCGGCTGGCACCTGCGCGGCAACCCCTACCCCTCGCCGCTCGACTGGAGCAAGGTCGCCATTCCGGCCGGCCTGAATGGGGCGCTGTACGTGTTTAGCAGCACCTC
>JAKONR010000169.1 GCA_022701825.1 Hymenobacteraceae bacterium
CCACCATTACCGAAATTCGCCGCTCGCAGGCCGACAAGGAAACCACCAAGCAGGCCCGCGAAAAGCTCGACACCTTCGTGCGCGAAAAGCTGCAAGTGGAGCCCCCCAAAGCCCGCCCCAGCCGCGAGCTCGCCGACCCCAACACCCTTAATCCCGGCGACCGCGTGGCCATTCTGGGCCAGGAGGGCCACGGCGAGGTGGTGAGCGTGAAGGGCAAAACCGCCGAAGTGCTCTTTGGCGGCATGAAAACGCTGGTAAAAGTGGCGCTACTGGAAAAGCTGAGCCGTGCTGAAGTGCGCGAGCGCGAAGCCGCCGCCCGCAAAACCGCCGCCGCCAACACTGGCGGCCAGAGCCTGGACATCACCGGCCGCATGGCCCATTTCAGCCCCACGCTCGACTTGCGCGGCGAGCGCGCCGAAGACGCGCTCACCAAGCTCATGTCCTTCGTGGACGACGCGGTGATGCTTGGCATCCCGGAAATCAAAATCCTGCACGGCCGCGGCAACGGCGTGCTGCGCCAGATAGCCCGCGACTACCTGCGCCGCACTCGCACCATCGCCAGCGTGGGCGACGAGCACGCCGATAGGGGCGGCGATGGCGTGACGCTGGCGGTGCTGAAATAAGGAGGGGTTTTTAGCGCACAGAGGGCACGGAGGTTTTACCCAACTCCGTGTACCTCCGTGCCCTCTATGCGCTAAAAATCACGTTGCCATAGCGCTTTCAAAATCGCGCTCCGAAAGCGCGGCGCCCGCAGTACCTTGCGCACGCCGCCTCCCAAAAGGCGTCTTTTTCGACCTATGCGCAACCTATTTCTAATTGCCCTGAGTACGGCTTTGCTGAGCGCCGGCCCCAGCCTGGCCCAAGTAGCCAAGGAAATGCCGAAAGGCTACGACCAGCCGCGGGCGGGCGTGGCGGCCGGCCGCCTCGACAGCATTAGCTACCCTTCCAAAACGGTGGGCACCGTGCGCAAAGCACTGGTGTACACGCCGCCGGGCTATTCCAAAAAGAAAAAATACCCGGTGCTGTATTTGCTGCACGGCATCGGGGGCACCGAAAAAGAGTGGCTGAACGGCGGCCACCCGCAGGTGATACTCGACAACCTCTACGCCGAGGGCAAGCTCAAACCCATGCTGGTGGTGATGCCCAACGGCCGGGCCCTGAAGGACGACCGGGCCGTAGGCAATATCTACGACAAGGAGAAAGTGGCGGGCTTCGCCAACTTCGAGCGCGACCTGCTCACCGACCTCATCCCGTACATCGAAAAAAACTACCCCGCCCTCACCAACCGCGAAAACCGCGCCCTGGCCGGGCTGTCGATGGGCGGCGGGCAGTCGCTGAATTTTGGCCTCGGCAACCTCGATAAGTTTGCCTGGGTGGGCGGCTTTTCGTCGGCCCCCAACACCAAGCTGCCCGAGCAGCTGGTACCCGACCCCGCCAAAGCCCGGCAGCAGCTCAAGCTGCTCTGGATTTCGTGCGGCGACGCCGACGGCCTGCTCAATGTGAGCCAGCGTACCCACCAGTATCTGTACGAGCGCGGCGTGCCGCACGTGTACTACCTGGAGGCCGGCGGCCACGATTTTAAGGTCTGGAAAAACGGGCTCTATATGTTCTCGCAGTTCCTGTTTAAACCCGTGGACGTGGCCGCGCTGCCCACTTACACCGTGCTGGGCACGCCGGCCGCCACCAATGTGCGCAACGCCAAATACCCCCAGATTTTGCCCGATAACCGGGTGGTTTTCCGCCTGAAAGCGCCCGAGGCGCGCCGGGTGCAAATCGACCTGGGCCGCAAGTACGACTTGGCCAAAGACAGCGCCGGCTACTGGACGGCCACCACCGACTCCATCAAGCAGGGCTTTCAGTACTACTCGCTGCTGGTCGATGGCCTGCCCGTGGCCGACCCCGCCAGCGATACGTTTTACGGCATGGGGCGCATGGCCAGCGGCATCGAAATACCGGCCCGCAGCGAGGCCTTTTATGCCCTGCGCGACGTGCCCCACGGCGAGGTGCGCAGCCGGCGTTATTTCTCGACGGTCACCAACTCGTGGCGCCAGCTCTTCGTGTATACACCGGCTGGCTACGACGCCAGCGCCGCCCAAAAGTACCCCGTGCTGTACCTGCTGCACGGCGGCGGCGAAGATGAAACCGGCTGGGCCCGCCAGGGCCGGGCCAACCTGATACTCGACAACCTGCTCGCCGCCCAGCAGGCCCGCCCCATGCTGGTGGTGATGCTCGACGGCAATATGGGCGGGCCGGGTGGCCTCGCTGGCTTTGGCGAAGGCAGCCTGAAAACCTTCGAAAACGAGCTCAAGCAAGTAGTAATGCCGCTGGTAGAGAGTAGCTACCGCACGGCGGCCGGGCCCGAAAACCGGGCCCTGGCGGGCCTCTCGATGGGCGGCCTGCAAACCCTGTACGCCGGCCTGCGCAACTCGGCTATGTTCGGCCACCTGGGCGTGTTTAGCTCGGGCTATTTTGCCAATAACCCTCAGCTGGCCGACCCGCAATACGAATACATCAAGGCCAACGCCCCCACTCTCAATACCAACCTTAAGCAACTGTGGCTGTCGATGGGCGGGCCGGAGGACATTGCCTACGCCAACAACAAGGTGATGCGCGCCCGATTTGATGAGCTGGGCCTGCGCTATGTGTATAGCGAATACGCCGGCGGCCACACCTGGCCCGTGTGGCGCCACGACCTGCATAAGTTTGCGCAGACGTTGTTTAAATAACGGCCAAAGGGCAGTAGTTGGGCGCCCAACTACTGCCCTTTGGCCTGCTATTGCACCAGTTCGGCAAACAGCCGCGCCAGCGTGACCGCCGCATCGTCGCAGAGGCCGGGGTGCACGGCCGAGGTCTGCACCACGGTGCTGCGCTGGGCCGTGAGCCAGCGAAAGCGCGAGGCCACCGCCAGCTGTCCGATTGGCCCGCCCTCGGCCCGGCCCCGGCAAATGCGCTCGAACGAGCGCAGGCGCGCGCGCAGGTCTTCCGCATCCAACTGAGCCCCGGCAAAGGCTTGCAGGCGGGCTTCGTTGAGCTCGATTTTGGCTTGCAAAAAGCCCTGGGCCGCGCAGTACAAAATCACGCCCACGTTCAGAAACTCCTCGCGCTCGACGCGCGGCACCACCCGCAGCACGGCGTACTCAAACAAGTGCATAGCGGGCGTTTTGGGCTTCCTCAACAAACGACGCGGAAGCCGCCAGGCGCGCTTCCAGAAACTGCACGTACTCGGCGCGCCGCGCGGCGGGCGGCAGGTCCGCCGACTCCTCCGTGAGCCATTCGTCGGGCACCAGCGCCACGATGGCGCGCAGCACCTCGGGCGTGAGGCGGGCGTGGCCCTCGGCATCGGCGGCGGCCAGCTCGCTAGCCTGGGGCAGCAGCACGTGGTCCTTTACCTGCCCAAAAGGGCGGGGCTGGGGGCGGGGCTGCGCCCACCCGGGGCCGGTGTGGTGCACGTAGAGCGCCGCGCCGTGGTCAATCAGCCACAGCTCCTTGTGCCAGATGAGCAGATTGGTGTTGCGGGCGGTGCGGTCTACGTTCAGGGTCAGGCAGTCGAGCCACACGATGAGCGAGGCCAAGCCGGGCGCTACCTGGGTCACGAGCGGGTCAAACGTGCTGGCGCCGGCCAAGTAGTGCAGCGCCAGGTTCTGGCCCACGCTGGCTTTTAGCAAGTCCTGGATTTCCTCGTCGGGCTCGGTGCGGCCGAAGGCTTCGCTAAGCTCGCAAAACACCAGCTCGGGCATCCGCAGGCCCAGGGCGCGGGCCAGCTCGCCCACTATCAGCTCGGCCACGAGCACCTTGATGCCCTGGCCCGCCCCCCGAAACTTGACCACGTACATAAACCCGTCGTCGGCCTCGACCAGGGCGGGCAGCGAGCCGCCTTCGCGTAGCGGAATGATGTAGCGCGTGACGTGCACGGTGCGCAGGGCAAGGTCGGGAGCGGGCATAGAAGCAGCGTAAGAAACGGCCCACAAAGGACGGGCCGCACCGGCAAAATCAGGCGCCGCCCAGCAGGCCGGCGATGCCTTTTACGTGCAGCCGGGCAAAATTGCGCACGCGCTCGAAGCGCGCCTGCGTGGCTTCCAGCTCTTCATCCTTCGGCAGCTGGCGCGGCACCTGGGTCGTCAGGCGCTCAAACACCGTAGCGGCGATGTCGAGGTAGCCGAGCAGCAGCAGGTACAGCTGCTTTTTCTCCTCTTCCGCGTAGCCCTTGGTGCGGATGGCCTTCGTGAGCGTGTCCAACTGGGCCGTTTCGTCGGTGAAAAGGTCGCGCAGGGCCTGGCGCTGGCGGGCGTACTCGGCCAGCGGCTCGGCTTCGACGGCGGCCGGCGAAAAGGGGAAGGAATCGGCAAAAGCAACCGACTTGGCAAAGGCCGCTTCGGCCTGGTAGATGAGCGCTAAGTGCTTTTGCAGGCTCGCCCAGAGGCCCGCGCGGGCGCGCTCAAAAGCGGTGCTGGTGGGTTCAGTCATGAGGTGTTTAAGTAGAATGTGCGTTAGGATTGCTTGATTGGAGTAACTGCCTGCGTGGCAAGCCACCAAAGCACGAGCCGTATAGTCCGCGCCGCGGCCCCGCCGCCTTGCGAGCTGGCGCTGAGCCTACGCCTACGCTACAAGAGCAGCACGTCGATGCGGTGGGCGTGCACGAGCCGCAGGGCTTCCGACCAGCTAAAAACCGTAAAGTTGCCATCCTGCGAGGCTACCAGCGCCACGCCGTCGTGCTGGTCGTGCACAAACTGCGCGGCGGCCAGGTGGCGGGTGCCGCCGTTTTTGGCCGGGTGCAGGGTGGTGCTGGTAGAGCCCACCACGGGCTCGGTCACAATCAGCTGCTCGACGGGCGAGCCCGTGGCGCTGCGCGTGACCTTGGCCCCGAAGGCCAGCAGGGCGTAGTCGCGGGTGAGCACGGTAGCGCCATCCACGGCCGTAAAGCCGCCCACCGTGGCGATGGTATCGAGCAGGTTTTCCTGCCAGTCGCGGTGGGTGTGGTCGGGCTGAGCCAGCAAGGCCGGAATGCCGTCGTAGGGCGGGTTTATGGGGTAGCTGAGCGGCTGCACGATGGAGGCGCGCCAGGCCTCGGAGCCGGGTGGCACCAGCAGCACCAGCGCCCCGCGGCCGTGGGCGCGCATGGCGCGGGCCAGCTCCAGCAGCACCTCCACGCCGGGCGTGGTGCCGGGCGCGGTGGTCGAAAGCGCGATGTCGGGCAGCGACTCGCACAGGGCGGGGTAGTCGGCCAGGCCGTGGTTTTCCTCGTCCACGATGCGCACCTGGTCGCCGCGCAGCACGGCCACGTTCACAAACTTGCCGAAGCCATCGGCCCGGCGGTGCTTGGCCACCAGCAGGCCGGGCTCCACCACTTCCAGCACAAAGCACACCGGCGGCACGTGCGTGACCGTGCCCCACACGTAGAGGCCTTTTTCGTCTTGCCCAATACCCAGGTGAATGCCCGGCTGCTCCACGGCCGGCGCCAGCTTGATAACCGACTGCGGCGTGAGGCGCAGCCGGTGCGCGAAGAGCAGCGGCCGCCGGGCCGCCTCGGGTGCCAGCAGCGCCAGCGAAATGCGCGGCGGCCGGCCTTCCTCGCGGCGCAGGCTAGCCCAGAAGGCCACGTCAATCACCGCCTCAATAAGGTCGGCGGGTGGGGGCGGGGGCAGCGGGGCATTGCTGAGGCGGGCGGCGGCAGCCCAGTGCTGGGCAAAATGCACCGCCAGCGCGGGGGCGACCATGCGGGCGGCCAGGTAGGTAGGTTCGGAAAGCATAGACGGAAGTAGGATTTTGCCGCAAGCCAGCTGCGCCTAAAGGGAAGCCTGAAACCTGGCAAAGCGCGGCTGCCAGCCGCGCATCGCTGCGGGCGGTGGCTGAAAACAGCAAACGGCGGCCGGGGTTTCTGCGCCGGCTGCCGGCCGGTGCGCGGCGAGGTGCGCCCGGCGCGGGCGGTATGGCTGGGTGGCGCGCCAGCGCCGGGGGTTAACGGCGCGAAGCCCGCCACGGCCACCGGGGGGGCGCCCTCGCCCGTGGTTTGCGCGGCGGAGTGGCCCACGGTAGTTAGTTTGCGTTGGCCTGGGCCGGCCTAAACCAGCCGCTTCGGGCCATATTATTTTGCTACGTAAGCCACAATCAATTTTGCCGCTGGCGGGGCTGCTGTTGGCGGCGTGCCTCTCGTTCTGGCTTTCGCCGCCCCCAAAAGGCCCGCCCGAGGTCGAGTACTGGGGCCACTACCAGCGCGTGGGGCCGGGGCTGGGCTTCGTCGTCAACCACGACAGCTACGGCTACCTGCAGGTAGCCCACGAGCCGGCGCGGCTGCTGCGGCCCCGCGAGGTGCGGCAGTCGCGCCCGCTCTACGCGCTGCTGGGCGCGGCGGCGGGCTACCCGTTTGCTGCCGCGCTGCGGCTGGCCGGGCGGGCGGGGCTGGTGCCGGCCGGTGTGCTGGCGCAGGCGCACTACTACGGCATCTACGTGGGCTACGTACTGCTCAATGGGCTGGCGCTGCTGTTCAGCTTGTTGCTATTCAGAGGTTTGTTTGAAAAACTCACGGTGGGGCAAGGCGAAAGCTGGCAGTTCTACGCCCTGGCCTGGGTACTGGTGGCCAACCCCATCACGAAGGCTTTTTTCTGGACGGCCCACCAGCAAATGTTTGCCTTTCTGGTGCCGCTGTTTTGCCTGGCGCTGGCGGGGTATTTGGCGCGGCGGCCAGCGCTGGGCTGGGCCGTGCTCGGGGGCGGGGCGCTGGCGCTGGGCCTGCTGCCGCTGCTCTACGGCAGCTTTGTGCTGGCCTGGCCGGCGCTGGCTTTTGGGCTGCTGTGGCCGGGCGGCCCTGGTGCCACGCGCCCGCGCTGGTCCGCCACGCTGGGCCGGCTGGCCCTGAGCGCCGGGCTTTTTGCCCTGCCCACGCTGCTGTGGCTAGCCCTGCTGCGCGCCCACGGCACCACCTACTACAACCACGAAACTGCCCGCTACCACCAACTGGTGTGGCTGGTAGAAGCAGGGCATTTGCCGCTGCCGCAGTACCTGGCGCTGGTGGGCCGCCAGCTGGCCGAATACGTTGGCAGCCTGGGCCTGATGATGGGCTGGCTGCTGCTGGCCGCTGGCCTCTGGGCCGCTACCGCGCGGCGGCGGGGTGCGGGCCGCGCCTGGCTGCCGGCCCCGCTGGGCGCGGCCTGGGCCTGGGTGAGCGGCTGGTTTATCCTGTTTTTTGCCTTGCTGGGGTATTATCCCGAGCGGCTGGCCTTCACGCTGCTGCCGCTGGTGCTGTGCCTGCTGGCGGCGCTGCTGCCGCACTGGCCCTGCCGCTATGCCCGGCCGCTGGCGCTGGCCGGGGCGGCGGTCTGGCACCTGTATGTGCTGCTGAGCTACGGGCCGTTTTCGTAGCAGTACTGGGTACGACTGTCACGCTGAGCGCAGCGCAGCGGAGCCGAAGCATCTCTACCTCAATACTAACTTCCGACGCTTAGCAACAAAGTGCTAGAGATGCTTCGGCTCCGCTACGCTGCGCTCAGCATGACAATTGTTGTCGACCATACACCCTACAAAATATTCACTTCCGGGTGCAGCTCGATGCCGAACCGCTCGCGCACCGTGCGGATAATTTCCTCGGCCAGCTCGCGCAGCTCCTGCCCGGTGGCCCCGCCGTGGTTGACCAGCACCAGGGCCTGGCGGTCGTGCACGCCGTGGGTGCCCGCGCCCGCCCCGCGCCGCAGCCCCTTGAAGCCGGCCTGCTCGATAAGCCAGCCCGCGGGTACCTTCACGCCGCCCGGCACCGGGTAGCCGGGCAGGGCCGGGTAGCGGCTTTTGAGCTCGTCGAACTTGTGCTGCGACACCTCGGGATTTTTGAAAAACGAGCCCGCGTTGCCGATTTCGGCCGGGTCGGGCAGCTTCGAGCGGCGGATGCGGACTACGGCCTGGCTCACATCGCGCGGGGTGGGCTCGGCCTCAATGCCCAGGTCGGCGAGCGTGGTCTGAATGTCGCCGTAGCGCACGTTCAGCGGGCGCTGGGCGGCGGCGCGGTGCAGCCGCAGCACCACGGCCGTTACCACAAACTGGTTTTTGAGAGGGCCTTTGAATACGCTTTCGCGGTAGCCAAAGCCGCAGTCTTCCTTGCCAAAAACCCGCAGCTCGCCGGTCTTGATTTCCAGCGCCTCCAGCCGCTCGAAGGTGTCTTGCAGCTCGGCGCCGTAGGCCCCGATATTTTGCAAAGGGGCCGCGCCCACCGTACCCGGAATGAGCGAGAGGTTTTCCACGCCGTGCAGGTCTTCGCTTAGGGCGTATTCGACCAGGCCGTGCCAGCTTTCGCCAGCCCCGGCGCGCAGCAGGGCGCTGTGGGTTTCGGTGTCTTCACCAATGATTTCGAGGCCTTTAATCTCGTTTTTCAAGACAACGCCGCCAAAATCCTGCGTCAGCAGCAGGTTGGAGCCGCCGCCCAGTACCAGCAGCGGCCCGGCCTGCACCTCGGGCCGCGCCAGCAACTGGCGCAGCTCGTCGGCCGAGGCAAAGCGGGCAAAATAGCGGGCCTGCACGTCGAGGCCGAAGGTGTTGTAGGGGCGGAGGGAAACGTGTTCTTCGAGCTGCATGGCCGCAAAGGTCGGGCCGTGGCGCGGACTCTGCGCGCCAGCGCAGTCGGTATTTGAGCAAGCTATCGCATTGGCGGACTCACAGAGTCCGCGCTACGTTCCCTTCATGGACTCGAGCACCGCCACCTACCTCATGCACCGAACAATTTATAAAAAAAAGGGAGTAGGAAGCGCCCGCTTCCTACTCCCTTTTGCCAGCAAAATCGCCGCTGCCTACGGCAGCGTGGCCCGCACGTTGAAGCGCGAGTCGGCGCGCACGTCCGTGTTCTGGCGCAGGGTCTGGGCCAGCTCGGCGGTGGTGGTGAGGGTGTACGAATTGCCTTTCAAGTACATATCGAGATTAGCGCCAGTGGGGTTCAGGTTGATGCTCGTTTGGCCGGTGGGTACGCTGGGCAGCAAGGCCAGCAGCACCTTGTTGGAGCCCGCCGCGTCGGTGGCGATGTAGATGCTGATGCTCTTGAGGAAGTCGAAATTCTGGGTGCTGGGGTTGGTGACGGTGAGCGTGAGGCGGTCGAGCGTCACATCCTTCACGTAGTCGGCCGAGGTGTTGTTGTTTTTGTAAGTGCTCTGCGCCGAAGTGGGCACCGACACGCCCGGAATGCTCAGCGCCACCCCCGGCGGCACGAAGGGCGTACCCGGAATAGTGAAGCTGCTCGAATCGCTGACCTGGAAGGTGAAAAGCTCCGCGATTTTTTTGCAGCTCGCGGCGCTTAGGAGTAGCGCGGCGAGTAGTAGCAAGTAGGATTTTTGAAAGAGGATATTGCGCATAAAGCAGTTTGAAATAGGTTAAAGGGTATTTTATTGATGCGCACAAATATAAGCGCCGCCCGTGTGTAAAGCCCAGCTTTCTCGCTGGTCTCGGTGGGCTGGTAGCCCAACCGCTATTTTGCGCGGGTAAGCGGCCCGTTTTACTAGCCGAATTGCCGGGCGGCTTTCCCACGCGCTATCCCCACCCACTTTGTCATGAAATACCTTCTCCTCAGCGGCTTGTTCGTGGCGGCCGGCCCGGTGGCCGCCCAGCGCCCCGCCCCGCCCGCCCAAAGCGCTGCTACCGTGCGGCAAGCGGTCAGCCTGCCCCCCTTGCCCACGCCGCGCCAGCTCTACCCCGGCCTGTTTGAGGCCGTGCAGCTGGGCCGCGTATACCCCGACAACAAGACCTTCGTGGACGCCCTGCCCACGGCCCCGCCCGCTGAAATAGTGGCTGCCTACGAGCGCCAGCGCACCCAGCCAGATTTCGACCTCAAGACCTTCGTGGGCCAGTATTTCCGGCCGCCCGTGGCCGCTACCGACGTGTACCGCAGCAACATCAAGGCCGGCATCCGCGCCCACCTCGATACGCTGTGGACGGTGCTGCGCCGGCCGGGGCAGGCCGAAGCGGCGCAGTACTCGTCGCTACTGCCGCTGCCGCGGCCCTACTTGGTGCCGGGCGGGCGCTTCCGCGAGATATATTATTGGGATTCGTACTTCACGATGCTGGGCTTGCGGCAGGCGGGCCGCACGGCGCTGCTGCGCGACATGGTGGCCAACTTCGGCTACCTCATCGACCACTACGGGCACGTGCCCAACGGCAGCCGCACCTACTACCTCACGCGCTCGCAGCCGCCGTTTTTTGCCCTCATGGTGCAATTGCTGGCCCAGGCCGAGGGCGCGGGTAGTCAGGCCATAACGCAGTTCCGGCCCCAGCTCAAGCAGGAATACGCCTACTGGACCGGCGGCGGCGACCAGCTAGCGCCCGGCACCGCCGCCGGCCGCACCGTGCGGATGCCCGGCGGCGAGCCCCTGAGCCGCTACTGGGACGACAGCGACCAGCCCCGCGAAGAGTCGTACCAGGAGGACGTGGAAGCTGCCAAAAAGAGCCGGCAGCCGGCCCCTGAGTTCAACCGCAACATCCGCGCCGCCGCCGCCTCGGGCTGGGATTTTAGCTCGCGCTGGTTTACGCCGGGCAAGGGCTTGGAAACTATCCGCACTACCAGCCTCGTGCCTGTTGACCTCAACTGCCTGCTGCTGACCCTGGAGCAAACCCTGACCAAGGCCGCCCAGCAGGCCGGCGACTCGGCCGAGGCCCGGCAATTTCGGCGGGCGGGGCAGGCGCGGGCGGCCGCCATCCGCACGTATTGCTGGGATGCGAAGGCGGGCTTTTACGTTGATTACGACCTGCCGCAGCGGCGGCCCGCGGCGGTGCACACGCTGGCCGGGGTGTTTCCGCTGGCCTTCGGCGTAGCCACGCCCGAGCAGGCCAAAAAGGTGGCCCAGCACTTGCAAAACGAGTTTTTGCGTCCTGGTGGCCTGCTCACCACCACCAACCCCAGCGGCCAGCAGTGGGACGCCCCCAATGCCTGGGCACCTCTCGAATACCTCTCAATAGTAGGCCTGCGCCGCTACGGGCACCAGCCGCTGGCCGACACCGTGGCCCACCGCTGGACGCGCCTCAACGTGCGCGTGTTTCAGCAAACCGGCAAGCTGCTGGAAAAATACAACGTCGAGAAAACCGACCTGCTGGCCGGGGGCGGCGAGTATCCCTTGCAGGATGGCTTCGGGTGGACGAATGGCGTGCTGCTGACGCTGCTGAACGAGGAGAAGCAGCGGTGAAGCCTCACGCGGGGAACCTCACCCCCCGGCCCCCTCTCCAAAAAAGAGGGGGAGCCGACCGCAGGCGAACGTGATTAAAGCAGAAAAGGCTTGCAGCATCGCTGCAAGCCTTTTCTGCTTTACCTAAAATTATCGTCCGGCTCCCCCTCTTTTTTGGAGAGGGGGCCGGGGGGTGAGGTTCACGTGAGCGGACGCCCGCCTAGCGCACCCGATACCCCCTTAGCGCATAATACAGCAAATACGCATAGCACAGCGCGGGCACCAGAAACGCCGCCCGCAGGCCGCTGTGGGTCGCGATGTAGCCCATGAGCAGCGAGAGCACCGCCCCGCCCACGATGCCCATTATGAGGTACGACGAGCCTTGCTTGGTAAATGCGCCCAGGCCCTTGATGGCCAGCGGAAACACCACTGGCCAGATAATGGAATTGCAAACCCCGCAGAGCACGATGAGCCACAGCGCCACCTCGCCGCGCAGGCCGATGGAGGCCAGCACCAGCAGGGTGCCCGCCGCGCACACGCCCACTAGCAGCGGGCGGTCGGGGAAGCGGCGCAGCAGCGGGATGCCCACGATGCGCCCCAGCATCAGCCCAAACCAGTAGGAAGCCACCAGCACCGCGCCCACGGCCGGCGTGAAGCCGTGGCTGGTATCGAGCGGCAGGGGCGTTTTGCCGATGACGAGCAGGCCGTAGTTGGTCACGGCATTGAGCTTCTGCACCAAGCCCTGCGTAAACTCGCTGAGCTGCCCGATGTGCTGCGCCTGCCCGTAGCGAATGAGAAAATCGCCCAGCCCAACCTCGGCCCCCACGTACACGAAAATGGCCACCACGCCCAGCACCAAGTGCGGATAAGCCAGCGCCGAGCGCCGCCCGGTGAGCGCCGCGCCGGGCGCGGTTTCGGCTTCTTCCTCGGCCGGAATGCTTTCGAGCACCGGCAGGCGCACCACGAAAAACAGCACCGCCAGCACCGCCAGAAACCCCGCCAGCCCCAGGTAGGGCGTTTCGACCAGCGCCGCCTTGCGGGCCAGGCGCTCGGCCAGGGGCAGGGCGGCGAGCTGTTTGTTGAGCAAGTCCACGTTGCCAAACAGCAGCAGGCCGCCCACCAGCGGGGCCAGCGTGCCGCCCAGCCCGTTGGCCACGCCCACGATGCTGACGCGGCTGGCCGCCTCGCGGGCCGGCCCCAGCACGCTCACGTAGGGGTTGGCCGCCACTTGCAGCAGCGTAATGCCCGCCCCCAGCAAGCTCAGCCCGCCCAAAAACAGCCCGAACGCCCGCGTTTGGGCGGCGGGCACGAACAGCAGCGCCCCGGCCGCCATCACGAGCAGCCCCAGCACGATGCCGCGCTGGTAGCCGATGCGCCCCAGCACCCAGCCCGCCGGCAGCGACATAACGAAGTAGGCCGCAAAAAACGCGAACGGCACCAGCGACGACTCCAGGTCGCTGAGCTGGCACACGTCTTTGAGGTGCGGCATGAGCACGCCGTTGAAGTTGGTAACGGCCCCGAAGAGCAGAAACAGCAGCGTCATCAAGGCCATCGGCCCGGCGTAGGAGCGGGTGGGAGCGGCCGTAGCAGTCGCCGCCGCAGTAGTAATAGGAGTAGCCATACGGGCCGGAAGGTACAAAAAAAGCCGGCCCCGTGGGGCCGGCTTACTTTTAGAAAGCTATTTCTCATTTGAAAGTATAATTGCTTGCCAATTACTTCCTAAACCTACAATTATTCCATCAGGTCCTGCATAAAAATTTTGGTTTGGTAACTCTGTAAACTGTTGTGATTGGGTAGTTTCGAATGCTCGTATATTACTGAATTTTCCAGAATTGTAGGCTTCAAGTATCCTGCTATCTAAGCCAACTGTTAAAGATATATTGGTGAAGGTGTATAGAGTAAAGCCAGCTATTTCTATTGTCTGGTTATTAGAAAGAATGCTTACAATAAGCTTGTAATAATTCAGAAGATAGTCGTCGGCTGTTGTGTCCAAATCAAAATAATCGTCATTATATCCTTCAGGGTCTTCCCAATCAACAGTAAGTGGACCATTCGTGAAATGTGTTACTACTGCAACTCTTAGATTGGGATAATCTGTTCCTATTTTTCTTAGATTTCTTGTTTGATTTTTTGCATGAACTAATAATTCCTGTGTAAAAGTATTAGTTCTGCCTTTACTTTCCATTACAGTCCATCTTCTTCTAGTATCCAGACCAATCATATCTGGACGCACTCTGCTCGAACCATACCCGAAAGCCTGACCTGCTCTGGTAAACTGATTTCTGTACACATCAATATGCAATAACCAAGGGATTTTTAATAATTTGTTTGATAATAGTTTGCAAAACGTTAGCCCTAAAAAATATGAAACAGCCCCTTTTTCAGATGGGTCTAAGCTATTATATGCAGATGACTTGACTAAAATACTGCCAGTCTGGGCAATATTTGCAGCAATTATAGATGCCCTGTATAATATTTCGTATTCTGAATAGATTCCATTGCTTATGACATCAATGAAATTTGCTCTTCCCACTGTGATTGCTGACCAGAATAATTCTTGAGGGGAAAATATGATGTTATTGTTGCCTCGGAATAAAGGGCCTAAGTGGTTAGGGAAATTGCGGCTATTGTAATTGATTTCCATTTTATTATCAAAATTGTTTGATTTATAATTACGGCTTTAATCGCACAATTTTTCCCTCTCGCATTACTACCACCTCACTGTTCTTCCGCCTCTTAAATTTCAGCATCCGCGCGTAGGCAGTCTTCAAACCCGCTGCAATTTTCTCTTGGCGCTCAATTTGTTCTTCCAAGTTCATAGCAATATCTCAGTTGTTTATACAAAGTTTCGTTTCTGATATGAAAACCGTTGGCCAGCTTTTGAGCCAGTAAAATAGGCTCGCCGCTCGAATTGTCATAGATTGATGCCTCATCGACCAGTGGCAGATACCTATCAAAAAGACAAGTAATGCCCAGCCAATACCGGCGGTCAATTACCTCCGGCGCAATAAAATGGCCGCCTTCCAGCACCCGCGTTTTCACGCGCTCCTGCGCTAGCTGCGGGCTGCTCAGTCAAAAATACAGCAAAACGACGGTGTAGCCCTGTTGCTACGCGGCGCGGATTTTTTGCTGGTACAGCTTGGTGGCCAGCGTAGTTTCGAGGGCGAAGATTGTGCCCCGGCCCAGTAGCTCGTCTACGCGGTGCAGCATGATGCGGCCGGCTTCCAGGGCCACTTTTTCGGGCTGAAAGGGCGAGAGGCCGCGGGCTATTGCGTCGGCATTGACGAACTCGCGGCAGTCAAGCACCTCGGGCAGGAGGGTGAAGGAGGCCGTGGTTTTGCCCGCCCCGTTGCAGCCCGCGATGATGCAGAGGGTTTTCTCTGGCATGAAAAGCACACGGAAGACGAAGTGCCAGCTGACTACCTGCTGCAAGATAACGGCTGCATTTGCATTGGGTGGGGCGTGCGGGTAGTTCGGTTCGTCCCGACCTTTGCGGCATGTACCTAACCGCCACCACCCAGTTTGGCCTCGAAGAAGTGCTGGCTGAAGAATTGAGCCAGCTCGGCGCCACCATCGACCACGTGGGCAGCCGCGCTGTCGAGTTTAGCGGCGACAAAAAGCTGCTTTACAACACTATCCTCTGGAGCCGCACGGCCATGCGCCTGCTGCGCCCCTTCGCCGACTTCTACGCCCCCGACGAGCGCGGCCTCTACGACGAGGTTTTTGCCATTGATTGGAGCCGCTACATCGCGCCGGGCCAGACGTTTGCCATCACGGCCGTGGTCAACAAGTCGAGCTTTGAGCACTCGCTCTACGTGGCCCAGCTCACCAAAGACGCCATCGTGGACCAGTTTCGGGAGCGTACCGGCGAGCGCCCCAGCATCGACACCCGTAACCCCGACATCCGCATTCACCTGCGGATGCTCGAAAACGAGGTTATCCTGAGCCTCGACGCGGCCGGCGACTCGCTGCACCGCCGCGGCTACCGCCAGGGCACCAACGAGGCACCCCTCAACGAGGTGCTGGCCGCCGGCCTTATTTTGCTGAGTGGCTGGGATAAAAAGAGCCCGCTCATCGACCCGATGTGCGGCTCGGCTACCATTCTCACCGAGGCGGGGCTGCTGGCCCAGCGCATCGCGCCCGGCCTGTTTCACCAAGGCAAGTTTGGCTTCGAAAACTGGCCCGACTTCGACGCTGCGCTGTGGCAGCAGCTGCGCCAAGAGGCCGAAAAGCAGCGCATCGAAGAGCCGCAGGCCTACCTCGCCGGCTCCGACCTCGACCCGCGGGTGCTCGACCAGGCGGCGGCCAACATCGAAGCCGCCGGCCTCGACGAGTGCATCCGGCTGCGTGTGCGCGACGTGCGCGACGCCCAGCCCCCCCAGGACTTGGGGCCGGGCCTCGTCATCACCAACCCGCCCTACGGCGAGCGGATAGGGGAGGAGGCCGAGATGGACGCGCTGTATAAAACCATCGGCGATGCGCTAAAAACGAATTTTCAGGGCTACGAGGCGTTCGTGTTTACGGGTAATCTCGAGGCGGCGAAGACCATCGGGCTCAAGGTATCGCGGCGGATTCCGCTCTTCAACGGGCCGATAGATTGCCGGCTGCTGAAGTATGAGCTGTACCGCGGCTCGCGGCGGGTGCCGGCTCAGGCGTGACCTAGGCTCGTCGCGTTGCGTCGGTAAAAGGCGGGTTACTTCTCGTGCTGAAACCAGCGGGAAGTAGCCTGCTTTTCTCGTGAAGAAACTAGAAATGAGGATGGTAAGCTGCTAAAATCTGCTTGTGAACGGGCTGAAAATAGGAGGGTAAAGAACTTGTCTTTAGCGGCTTTGGCAACGGTGGCAGCCGGCCATGCGTAAGCGCAAGCTCCATAATAATCACCTCCGTACCATGTTTCATTTCTTACTAGGCACTGCCCGCTGGGCGGCCCCGGTAGCCGCCCTGGGCCTGCTGGCCGCGTGCAGCAGCAGCCAAACCTCTACCGACACTGCCTCGACCACGGCCAAAGCCGACTCAACCGGCATGGCCCAGCCCAATGCAGCGGCTACGGCCAGCACCGCGCCCAAGCCCGTGACGCCGGGCAAGCCCAAGCCCACCTGGGGCCCCGGCATCCACCCCGAGATGCAGGCCGTTATCGAAGCACTAGACTCGCTGAGCGGCGGCCCCACCGCCAAGCCCATGGCCCAAATGACGCCCCAGGAGGCCCGCAAGGCCCCCAGCGCCGCTGATGCCGCCATGGCCACGATGAAGAAATTCAACATCCCCACGCCGCCCGCCACCGCCGATACCATGAGCCGCACGGTGGCCCCCGGTGTGAAGGTGCGCATCTACACTCCTAAAGGCGCTACCGGGTCACTGCCGGTTATCGTGTACTACCACGGCGGCGGCTGGGTGATTGCCAACCTCGATACCTACGACGCCTCGGTGCGCTCGCTGAGCGAGCAGACGGGCGCCGTGGTGGTGTCGGTGGCGTATCGCCAGGCGCCGGAAAATAAGTTTCCGACCGCCCATAACGACAGTTTCGCCGCTTACCAGTGGGTAGTGAAAAACGCCGCCAGTATCAAAGGCGACCCCAACAAGATTGCCGTGGCCGGCGAGAGCGCCGGCGGCAACCTGGCCTGCGCTGTGAGCATGATGGCCCGCGACAAAAAAGTGGCGATGCCCAAATACCAACTCATCGTGTACCCCATTGCAGGCTACGACCTGAACACGCCTTCGTACGTGGCTAATACCCAAACCAAGCCGCTCAACAAAGACTTAATGGCCTGGTTCTTTAAGTACTACCTGCGCACGCCCGCCGATGGCAAGAGCCCAATGATTGACCTCGTGCACGCCAACCTCAAAGGCCTGCCTGCCGCTACCATCATCACGGCTCAATACGACCCGCTGATGAGCGAAGGCAAAATGCTGGCCGACAACCTGCAAAAGGCTGGCGTGAAAGTGCAGTACAAGAACTACGACGGCGTAACCCACGAATTTTTCGGCATGGCTGCCGTGGTGCCCGAGGCTAAGGAGGCGCAAGCTTTCGCGGTGGAGGGATTGAAAAGCGCGCTGAAATAGTGGCGGCCGGGGGAACCTCACCCCCCAGCCCCCTCTCCAAAAAAGAGGGGGAGCCGGATGCCAAATTTAAAATTCTTAATGAAGAAGGCTTGCAGCGTAGCTGCAAGCCTTCTTTGTTTCAAGCTACACCTACCAGCGTCCGGCTCCCCCTCTTTTTTGGAGAGGGGGCCGGGGGGTGAGGTTCCCCCGGTAGGGCTACCTTGCTGAGCTTATGACCGATAAAATGCCCCCCAGCCTCGGCACGCCTCACGAGCACATTTACACCACCGATGTACATACCTGGGACAAGGCCAAAGCCTATGCTCGCGAAAATCGCAAAGCCCCCACGCCCGCCGAAGCGCGGCTCTGGCAGGAGTTGCGGGCCGCTCGCCTAGGTGCTAAATTTCGGAGACAGCACGCAATTGATTTTTTTATTGTCGATTTTGTTTGCCTCACTCGCCGGCTTATTATTGAGGTTGATGGTGATATTCACCACGATACCAACCAGGCCGAGTATGCCCGGGGCCGCACCCACGTACTAACGGAATTAGGTTTTCACGAACTTCGTTTCTCCAATGCCCAAGTGCTGCATGAATTGCCTCTAGTTCTAGCAAAAATCAAGCAGCGCCTGACTACCAGCTACAGCCAATTTGACTACGGAACGAAGCCGTCCGGCTCCCCCTCTTTTTTGGAGAGGGGGCCGGGGGTGAGGTTCCCCCGCCTGCCATGTCCGCACTCACCGCCGCCCCTTCGCCCCAACTCACCGCCGCCCGCCAAGCCCTCAAGCGCTACTACGGCTACGATAATTTCCGCCCCATGCAGGGCGATATTATCCAGAGCATCCTGGGCGGCCAGGATACGGTGGTGTTGATGCCCACCGGCGGCGGCAAAAGCGTCTGTCTCCAGATTCCGGCCGTGGTGAGCGAGGGCGTGTGCGTGGTGGTGTCGCCGCTCATCGCCCTTATGAAAGACCAGGTGGAGGCCCTGAAAGCCAACGGTATCGTGGCGGCTTACATCAACAGCAGCGTCAGCCAGAGCGAATCGACCGACATCACGCGGGCCGCACTTAGCGGGCACCTCAAGCTACTCTACGTCAGCCCTGAAAAGCTGCTGGGCGAGGGCTTCTTGCAGTTTTTGAAGCGGCTTAATGTGAGCATGTTCGCCATCGACGAGGCGCACTGTATCTCGTCGTGGGGCCACGATTTCCGGCCCGAGTACACGCAGCTCGGCGCGCTGCGGCAGCACTTCCCGAACACGCCCATCATCGCCCTCACGGCCACGGCCGACCGCCTCACGCAGCGCGACATCAAAACCCAGCTCAACCTGCACGAGCCCAAGGTTTTTCTGTCGAGCTTCGACCGGCCCAACATCAACCTCGTGGTGCGCCCCGGCCAGGACCGCCTCGGGCAGATTCTGGACTTCATCGGTCGCAACCCCACCGATGCGGGCATCATCTACTGCCTCTCGCGCAAAACCTGCGAAACCGTCGCCCAAAAGCTTCAGCAGAAAGGCATTAAGGCCGGCTACTACCACGCCGGCATGACGCCCAACCAGCGCGCCGAGGCCCAGGAAAAATTCTTGCAGGATG
>JAKONR010000179.1 GCA_022701825.1 Hymenobacteraceae bacterium
TCGGTGGCGATGGCGTTGCGGGGCATTTCGTTGAATTCGGCCTCGCGCGGGTTTTGCACATACACCACGCCCCCGCGCTCCTTCACCCGCTTGAGGCCCATCGAGCCGTTGGCCCCCGTGCCCGACAGCACCACGCACACGGCGCGGGTGCCGTAGCAATCGGCCAGGGTCCGGAAAAAAATATCGACCGGCGCCCGCCGCTCCTCCACGTGCAGGTTGACGGAAGGCACGATAAAACCGTCGTCCAGCGTCAGATGCTGGTTGGGCGACACCACGTAGATGTGGCCGGCCGCTAGGGCAGTCTTTTCGGCCACGCGGGTCACGGGCAGGCTGGTCGCTGCCTGCACCACCTGCGCGAGTTGGCTGTCGTGGTCGGGCGACAGGTGCAGGATAACGACGTAAGCCACCGGCGATTCGGCGGGCACGTGCCGGAAGAATGCTTGCAGGGCTTGCACCCCGCCGGCCGAGGCCCCCAGGCCCACCACGAGAAAGCCGGGCGGCTGGTCAGTCATAAAATCGGTAGCTTCAATCGTTTCCATACAATTCTTGCTTACTTCCCCCCCACCTCAAAACGCCCGCGTGCCCTACCCAGCCTCCTCGTCGGCTGCTTGCTTGCTGATGCTGGCTGTCGTCAGCTGCTCGTGGCTGAAGACGGTTTGCCGCACAAGGTCGGCCCGAATAGCGGCTTCCTGCGCTTTTTTAAAATACATGGCCGCCAGCTTGGGCTGGTTTTTTTCGGCGTAGTGGTCGCCCAAATTGTTGAGCAAAAAGATACTTTCCTCCACCCCCCGAATGGCGCTCCACAAGGTATCCTCAATCTTTTCGGTGAGGCTAGCGAGCAGGCTGTCAGCCGAGTATGCGTGGCCGGTGTGGCACCGGTAGCGAATAATAGCACCATCGGTAACGGCCGAGAGCACCCCGTGGCAGTCGGGGCACGCATAGGGCGTGAGCTGGCCAAACGCGGGCCGCCGCTGCTCAAAGGCGCGGCCTTGCGCGGCGAAGCGCACTTCGCGGCTGGTTTTATTTTGTTCGTCCATCGCTACGTCGTTAGCCGCGGTCACCGTTTCCGCCGTGAGTTTCACCAGCAGGGGCGCCATTTCGGCGATTGATACACAGTAGTCTACCTCCACCGCGGCCAGGGCACTGGCGGGCATCGAGGGCACCGCGGCCTCGGCCGGCTCTTGCACGATGGCAATGCCGCCGCGGCTCTTTATCGTCCATAGGCCGGCCGTGCCGTCGTCGAGCGCGCCCGACAAGACGATGCCAATCACCCGCGCCCCGTAGCTCGCCGCCGCCGACCGAAACAACGGGTCCACGGCGGGCCGAAACCGGTTTTCCTTGGGGCCGCGGGTAGTCCGCACCACGCCGTGCTCCAGCACCAGGTGCTTGTCGGGCGCCGCTACGTAAATGTGGTTAGTAACAATTACTTCGTTATCAACAGCATTAGTGGCGGGCAAGGTATTTTGCTGGTTTAGCACCTGCGGTAAGATGCCCAGCATATCGGGCGACATGTGCCAGACGATAAAAAGGGCGGCATCCAGGTCGGCCGGCAAGGCCGCTACCAGTTGTCTAATCGCGTCAAACCCTCCAGTAGAAGCGCCGATAACGATGATGTTGCGCTTTTCCAAAAGGGCAGGAGTATAGGGTAAATGAATAAGAGCCCGTGTGTAAGCACTTATCTGTTAGATATCTAAGCGCACCAGGCGGCTGCGTGGCAGAAATGGCGCCCGCCACCGCAGGTGGTCAGGAAGGGAGTTGCGTGCCAGCCCTTTGGGCGGGCCGGGCGGGGGCTACCGCGCAAAGTGCCGGGCCAGCAGGTCGGCCACTTTTTCCTTGGTCAGGGGCTTGTTGAGAAAGCCGGCGATGGGCAGCTCCTGCGCCCGAGCCAGGTCGATGGGGTGCAGGGAGGTGGTAAGCATAATGATGACGGCCGCCGGCTGCTGCGCCGGTGGCAACTGCGCATACGCCTCCAAAAAGGCCAGCCCGTTGAGCACGGGCATATTCATGTCCAGCAAGATAAGCCGGGGGCAGGTCAGGTCGGTATCCTGGCAAACCTGGGCGAGCGTGCGCAGGGCCTGCTCGCCGTTTTCGGCCACCAGCACTTGCTCGGCCACGCCCATGCGCTGGAGTAGCAGCTTGTTAAGAAAATTGGTGGTGGGGTCGTCGTCGACCAGCAGCACACTCGCTAAGGGCGGCATAAAGAGAGAGTTAGCCGGGAAAGGTAACGGTGAAGGTGGTGCCCACCCCGGGCTGGCTCTGCACGGCGATGGTGCCGCCGGCGTTCTCCACCAGGCGCTTGGTAATGTAGAGGCCCACGCCGGTGCCCTCCACGTGGGTGTGCAGGCGCTGAAACAAGCCAAAAAGCTGCCGCTGCTGCACCTCGCTCATGCCCAAGCCGTTGTCCTGAACGGTGAGCACGATGGCGGTTTCCGTGAGTCCCGCCTGCACCCGCACCTGCGAGGCCCGGTCCAGGGCCCGGTACTTCACGGCGTTGCTGAGCAGGTTGTAAACGATGCTGCGCAGGTTGGCCGGCGAGAAGGAAACCACCAGGTCTGGGGCTACCGCTACCGTGAGGTGCGTGCCCCCCGCAGCAATAGCGGGCATCAGGTCGAGGCGCACTTGCTCGACCACCGCCCCTAAGTACACCGGCTCGGCGGGCCCGGTGTGCGCCCGCTGCAAGCGCGAAATATCGGTGAGCTGGCCGATGGTAAGCTGAAAGCGCGCCACCGTTTGGTCGAGCAGGTCGAGCAAGTGAGGCACCAGCACATCCGGCGGGCCGGCCGGCAGCAGCGTATCGCGCAGGGCCAGCACGATGCTCTCGATGTTGGTAATGGGCGCTTTCAAATCGTGCGAGGCCGTGTACACGAACGTGTCCAGGTCCACGTTGGTGCACCGGAGCTGGGCGTTGCTGAGGTGCAAGTCCTCGTTGAGCTGCTGTAGCTGCTGCCGGGCGCGCACGTGCTCGGTTACATCATAGGCAAAATTGAGCAGCCCGTCGACCCGGCCGTGCGCGTCGCGCAAGGGGTGGAGCAGGATGTTGTAGTAGCGCTGCTCGGGGTGGCCCGTGTCCGTCACGTCCATCCACGTTTCCAGCTCCAGCTCCAGCTGGGCTTGCCCGGTTTGGTAAACTTGGTCGAGCTTTTCAATCACGCCCTGGCCCTGCAATTCGGGCAAGGCCTGGCGGATGGGCAAGCCCCGCAGCGCCCGGTTGTGAAACAGCTGCTGGTAGCGCGGGTTTACCAGGTGGTAAATGTGCTCGGGGCCCCGATACGTAGCCACACTGGCCGGCAGCTCCATCAGCACGTGGTAGAGCTGCTGGCGCTGGTACTCGGTTTCGGCCTGGGCCGCCTGGGCCGCCTGGGTGCGCTGCTGCACGCGGGTTTCCAGCTCCTGGTTGAGCTGGCGCAGCAGCAGCTGCGTTTCGTCCAGGGCGATATTGGTTGCCTGGTACTCTTCGTTGCTGGCGTGCAGCTCTTCGTTGAGGGCCGCCAGCTCCTCGTTGAGGTGCTGCACCTGCTGGCGCGCGCGCACCTGGTCGGTTACTTCAACCGCCGACGCGAGTATGCCCGTGATGTGGCCCAGCTCGTCGTAGGCGGGCTGGTAGGTGATGTTAAAATAGCCTTGGTAAGGCTGCCGGGCCTGCTCGATATGAACCAGCAGCTCGCGGAAGTAGCGGGGCTCGCCCGTGTGCAGCACGCCGGCAAACACCGCCTCAAAGCCCTGGCCCGCCAGGTCGGGCAGCGCCTCGAAGTGCGGCCGGCCCACAATCTGGCCCAGCGGGCGGCCCCAAATCTGGCCCATGCGGTCATTGGCCCACTCCACTACAAATTCGCCTCCTCGCAACTGAGCCAGGGCGATGGGCGCCTGCTCGAAGATGCGCTGCCACCCGGTGCGCCGCGCCTCGGCCTCGGCGCGGGCCGCCTGCTCGCGGGCCTGGCTTTTGCGCAGGGCCTCGGCCGCCGCCGAGTGCTGCCCGGCCGTATCGGAGAAGCTCACCAGCAGTAGCTCGCCGCTGCGCTGGGCCGAGAGTAGAAAGAAATTGTCCAGCCCGTCGTAGGAATAATTAACGGCGTATTGCCCCGGCTGACCCGCCAGAAAGGTGTCGCGGTAGAAGGCAAAGATGCCCGTTTCCAGCGCGTTGGGGTACAAGGTGCGGAACGACTCGCCGGGCTGGGCGGGCAGGCCGAGCATGTGCTGCGCCGCCGGGTTGAGCTGCACGTAGGCAAAATCGACAAGGTCGCCATCTTCCCCGGCCGCATACACGGGCCGAAACAGAATGACTCCCGTCAGCGACACCGCGAGCAGCGTGTGCAGCAGCTCGGAGCTGGCCAGCGGGTCGGTGGGCCAGCCAGCAGAGGTAGCAGGCATAATAGAATAGCTAATAAGGACGGCCTAAGGTACCACGGGTAGCCTGCCCGTGGGGCGCGGCAAGGGCCGCCGCCTGGGCCTGGGGACGGGCAGTTGGTGGGCGCGGTGGCAGCCATTGGCCCCGCGCTGCCCGGAGCTTGCCGGCAGGCAAGGCCCCAAAAGCGGTGCTCAAACACGCGTGGGGGGAGAAGGGCGGCAGGCGGAAACGCAAAAAAAACCGGCAGACACTCGCTAAAAGTGTCTGCCGGTTTTCTCTTTGTGGAGCCGATTATTGGACTCGAACCAACGACCTGCTCATTACGAATGAGCTGCTCTACCAGCTGAGCTAAATCGGCCTGTCTGCCACCGCCTGGTGCCGGTGGGACTGCAAAGATAGCACGCCGCACCAAAACGGCGCAACTGTCTGGCAAATTTTACGCAACCTCCCCGCGCCATGCTCGTCTGAATAAAGCCGCCTTTTGGGCGTCTCTTCTGCCATGACCCTTCTCCGCTCCCTCGCCGCCGGCTTCTCCGGCGCCATCGCCCTCAACGCGCTGCACGAAACCGTGCGCCGCCTGCGCCCCCAGGATGCCCCGCGCATGGACCTGCTCGGCGAGCGCGGCCTGCGCCAGCTGCTGGCCAAAGCCGATGCCCCGCCGCCCACCGACCAGCAGGCCTACCTGCTCACGCTGGCGGGCGACGTGCTCAGCAATGGCCTGTACTACAGCTTTGTGGGCAATGACAAGCGCAGCCTGCGCCGGGGCCTGGCCCTGGGCGTGGCGGCCGGCGTGGGCGGCGTGCTGCTGCCCGGCCCGCTGGGCCTAGGCACCGCCCCCAGCGGCCGCACCCCCCAAACGCAGGCCATTACGGTGGCCTGGTACACCATTGGTGGGCTGGTGGCCGGCGCGGTAGCCAAAGCGCTGCGCTAGGCGGCTTTTTGGCGCAGGGTGCTGCCAGTTGGCCCCACTACCATCGTGGCCGGGCCGCCCACTACCAGCGCCCGGTTGTCGGCCTCGTGGCCCACCGGAAAATTATAGCCCACCGGAAAATCGTAGCGCCGGGCGTAGTGGTCGATAATTTCGTAGGCTTCCTGGCCGAAGGGAATGGCATTGTCGCGCATCTGCGAAAAGTGGCCTACTACCAGCCCGGCCAGGCCCGCCAGCTGCCCGCTGCGGTGCAGGTGCAGCAGCATGCGGTCGATGTGGTAGAGGTACTCGTCCAGGTCTTCGAGAAACAAAATGCGGCCCGCAAAGCTGGCCTGCGAGCTGGTGCCCGTACTGGTGTGCAGCAAGCTCAGGTTGCCGCCCACCAGCTCGCCGGTGGCCGTGCCGGGGCGGTTGAGCGGGTGCGCGGCCGCTTCGTAAGTAGTCGACTCGCCGAATAAAATACTGCGTAAGCTGCTCAAGGCCAGCTCGCCGCCAGCTTGCTCAAAAGCAAACGGCATCACGCCGTGAATGCTCTGGTAGCCCAGCCGCAGCAGGTGGCTATTGAGCACCGTGATGTCGGAAAAGCCCGCCACCCACTTGGGCGCTTCGGCAAAGCGCCTAAAATCCAGCTCATCGACCAGGCGGGCGGTGCCGTAGCCGCCCCTGGCGCAAAAAATGGCCCGAATAGCCGGGTCGTCGAGCTGGCGCTGAAAGTCGCGGCGGCGCAAATCATCGTCGCCGGCAAACTGGTGCGCGGCGGCCCCGATGCTTTCGCCCAGCACTACGTCGAGGCCCCAGGCGCTGAGGATTTGGGTGGCGGCCGCGACCTCGGCGGGGCTGACTTTGCGGGCCGTGGCCACGATGGCCACGCGCTGGCCGGGCTGGAGAAAAGGGGGGGTGATGGCGGGCATAAGCGGGCGGCCAGCACTAGCGCCGGCCCGTGGCCGCAAAGAAACGGTCGCGCCCGCCCAGGCCCGGCCGCTGGGGCCGGGCGGGCGTGGGTATCGGCTGATTGGAGGGGGAATTAAAAATTAAAAATGATAAATTAAAAATCTGGCTATCAAATTTTTAATTTATCATTTTTAATTTTTAATTCCCCCTCCGAATCGCTTCGGCGCGTAGTGGTTATTTCCTTCGTGCCTTCGGCCTCATTGCCTGTCCTATGAATCTACTTCTTCGCTTCGCAATCTTGGTACTACTCCTGGCCAGCGCGAGCCGCGCCGTGGCCCAATTGGCGCCCATTGACACGGCGCGGGGGCGCTACTACCAGCCGGTTTTTGCCAATGTCACGGTGACGAGCAACGTCACCTACGGCTCGGCCCTGAAGTACGATGGTACCACCCAAACGCTGCTCATGGATGTGTACCAACCCACCGGCGACACCGTGAGCCGCCGGCCGCTCATCGTGTTTGCCCACGGCGGCGGCTTCGTGATTGGTAGTAAGGCCGATGCGTATCCGGTGGCGTTTTGCACGCGGCTGGCCCGGCTAGGCTACGTGGTAGCCAGTATCGAGTATCGGGTGGGCTTCGCGTTTACGGGGCTGGCGCAGCCTATTGATACTCCGCAGATTGCGACGGCTGCCGTGCGCGGTGGGCTCGATATGAAGGCGGCCATCCGCTTTTTCCGCCAGGATGCGGCCAACGCCAAAACGTACCGCGTGTATAGCAACTACATCATCGCGGCTGGCTCGTCGGCCGGGGCTTTCGCGGCCCTGCAGGCGGGCTACCTCGACAAGGCCAGCGAAGTACCGGCCTACGTGAACCTGGCCGCGCTCGGCGGCATCGAAGGTGCCAGCGGTACCCCCGGCTACAGCAGCGCCGTGATGGCGGTACTCAACCTGAGCGGAGCCACCGAAAGCCCTTTCATTATCGAGGCCGGCAACGCGCCGCTGTGCAGCGCCCACGGCACCGCCGATGCCACGGTGCCCTATTTGCAAGGCAAAATTGGCTCCTTATTGCCGCCCAAGTACGTGTATGGCAGCGGCCGCCTCAATCCCCGCGCCACGGCGCTGGGCATCACCAACGTGCTGCGCCGCTTCAGCCGGGCCGGCCACGTACCCTTCGAAACCAACGCTCAATACGCCGATACCACGTTCTGGACCATCCGCGACTTTCTGCGTCCGCTGCTGCGCCGCACCGGCGTGGCCCTGGCCGCCAAAGCCGGCACCGCCGCCCGCACCATTCAGGCCCACCCAAATCCCGCCCAGGAGGCCGTGCAGCTAGCCTTGCCCGCCGACTGGGCGCAGCTGGGCGAGGCCGAGCTGCTCGACGTGGCCGGCCGCGTGGTGCGCCGATTCCGCCCGCAGGCCCAGACTACGTCGCTGGTGCGCGGCGCGCTGCCGGCCGGGGTGTATGCCGTGCGCTTTGTGGGGCAGGTGCCGGTGCGCGTGGTATTTGAGTGAGCCGGCAGCCAACGCTGTGGCAACAGCAAAACGGGCAGGCTCCGGTAGCCGGAGTGTAGTTTGATAACCATTAGGTAGTATAGGATTTTTTTTGAAGTCTTATATTATGACAGCCCGTATATTAGTATAAGTGTGAATAAGATTATTGGCTGGTGATTAATGGCTCAGGAGGCGATTTTACTGCCCCTTGAGCCACTTCACCATTAGGGGCGTTTGGGATTCTGGCGGCTCTATCGTTTCCTTTGCACCCGTTTCTAGATGCAAACTAACCCTGTCATATCTCTTATCTCACCTGGTGTTTTAATGACGCTACTCGCTACTTTACCTGCTGCCCGGCTAAAACGGGGTCTACTTTATACGGGGCTTGGACTCGTGTTCGCGGCTGGGTCAGCCCAGGCTCAATCCGGTAATGCGCTCAACCTTGATGGCACCAACGACTACGTAGACCTGCCTTCCTCCCTCACAACGGGTGTCACCAATTTTACCTTCGAGGCGTGGCTCAACTATCAGGATAATGGGCCATGGACGCGCGTTATGGATTTTGGCGACAACACCTTGGTTAATATGTTTTTGACGCCCCGCAACGGGGATGATAATACGCCTCGCTTTGCCATCACCACGGGGGGCAGCGGCGCGGCCGAGGAGCGCCTCACGAGTACCACGGTGCTTTCGCCCGGCCAGCACCATCTGGCCGTGACGCTCAGCCAAAACGGCACTGTCGTTACCGGCACGCTTTACGTGGATGGTATGGTCGCCGCCACGAACGCCGGTATGACGCTAACCCCCGCAAGCCTGGGTACACTCGCCAATCTCTACCTGGGCCGTTCAGAATACGGCAATGACCCGTACCTGAAAGGCGAACTGGACGAGGTGCGCCTCTACAATACGGCGCTGACCCAAGCGCAAATACAGGCCGATATGCGCGCGGGCTATGGCACGAGCGCCGTGCCGGCCAGCCTGCTGGCTTACTACGGGTTTAACCAGGGCGTTGCCGGCGGCAGCAATTCTACCGAAACCAGCCTGCTCGACCAGAGCGGCAATGCCCGCACGGGTACGCTTGAGAACTTTGCCCTCACGGGAAGCACCTCCAATTGGGTCGGTGGCACGGCCCCACTGCCCGTTACGCTCGTTCATTTTAGCGCCCAGCGCCAGTGCGCCGATGGCCTGCTGACGTGGACCACGGCCTCGGAAGTGCGCAACGCCTACTTTGAGGTGCAGCGCAGCGCCGATGGCGTGAGCTTTCGGGCGCTGGGCCGGATAGGCGGTGCGGGCACCACCAGCCAGTCGCACCGCTATCAGTTCACCGATGTTGACCCCGCCCGCTACGCCGCCGGTACCGTGTACTACCGGTTGCGCCAGGTCGATACGGACGGCACCAGCACCTACTCGCCGGTGCGGACGCTGGCCATGCCGACGGAGGCCATGGGCGCGGAGCCTTTTCCGGCCCCGCTGCCCGCTGGGCACAGCCTGAGCGTGCAGGTGCGCACGCCCCTGGCCGGGCCGGCCAGCCTACTCGTTACCGATGGTCTGGGCCGCATTGTGGTGCAGCAGCCCCTCGACTTAGCCACTGGCACTGTCACGCTTGCCCTGCCGCAGGCAGCGCACTGGCAGCCAGGTATGTATACACTGCGCGTGCAGCAGGGAGGCTGGCAGTACAAGACCAAAATAGTCTGCCAATAGTAAGCCGAAAGGGCGAAAGCGCCGGCTTAGCCAAGCCGACGCTTTCGCCCTTTCGCAGGCCCACGCCATTACGCAGCGCACGGCGGCAGCGGCAGTGTAAAAGCCTGCCTGGCGCGGGCGCCGCCGTGGGTAGCGTGTTGGGCGAGAGCAGTGTACGCTGCTGAGCTTGCTCAGCAGAAATGCTTTACGTCAGGTTTGCCCGCGCTACCGCGTAAAACCCTTCCAGCGCCGCCGCAATCTTCACGGTTTCCAGCAAAAAGCCGTCGTGCCCGAAGCCCGAATCCAACTCGCCGTACACCGCGCCGGCGATGCCTGCCGCAATTTCGCGCTGCTCGACTAGCGGGAATAGCACGTCGGACGTGATGCCGAGCACCAGCGTGTGCGCCCGGATGGCGGCCAGCGCGGCGGCTACGCCGCCCCGGCCGCGGCCCAGGTTATGCGAGTCCATCGCCCGCGTGAGGGCCACGTAGCTGTAGGCATCGAAGCGGGCCACGAGCTTGTGGCCCTGGTAGCGCTGGTAGCTGCTGGCCCGAAAGTCGCGCAGGCGGCTCTCGTCGGGGTCGGTTTGGGTGTGGGCGTAGGCGTCGTGGCCGCGGTAGCTGAGCAGGGCCACGGCGCGGGCGGCGGCCAGGCCGGCATCGCCGCCGCCGGGGCGGTTTTCGAAGTAGGTGGCGTCGGCCTCGATGGCCAGGCGCTGGGCCTCGTTGAAGGCGATGCCCCAGGCCGAGTGCCGGGCGCTGGTAGCGATAACTACCAAATGGCTAAATACTTCGGATTGACTTACGGCCCATTCCAGCGCCTGCTGCCCGCCCAGCGAGCCGCCAATAAGTGTATGCACATGCGCCAAGCCCAACTCCTGCCGCAGGGCCTCATGAGCGGCCACCAAGTCGCGAATGGTGAGCAGCGGGAAGCTTTGAAACCGCCCCGCGCCGGTGGCCGGGTCGGCGTCGAGCGGGCAGGTGCTGCCGTAGCACGAGCCTAATATATTGGCGCACACGATAAACCAGTCGGCCGGGTCGTAGAAATAGCCTGCCCCAAACAGTCCCGGCCACCAGTCGAGCACATCGGCATTGGCCGTGAGGGCATGGCACACCCACACCACGTTGTCGCGGGCGGCATTGAGGCGCCCCCAGGTGCGGTAGGCCACGCGGGCACCGGCCAGGGTTTCACCGCTCTCTAGCGGGAAGGGGTCGGGCAGGAGAAAGGTATGTTGTTGCATAGTAGTAACTACTTACAGCTGTCATCGCGAGCAAAGCGAAGCAATCGCACCAGCACGGAGCCCGAACGGCTCGTCCTGATGCGATTGCTTCGCTTTGCTCGCGATGACAGCTTAAAAACTAACGCTTACACCTCCAGCGGCTGCGCGTGCTCGGGCTGCGGGTCCACGATGCTGGCATCGGCTTCGTCTTTGGGCGCGGCCGCGCTAGCGGCGGCCAGCGCCTGGCCCAGGTCGGCCAAGATGTCGTCGATGTGCTCGATGCCCACCGACAGGCGCAGCAGCGTGGGCGTCACGCCCGAGGCCGTTTGCTCGGCTTCGCTGAGCTGCTGGTGCGTGGTGGCCGAGGGCTGAATGATGAGCGTTTTGGCGTCGCCCACGTTGGCCAAGTGGCTGATAAGCTTGAGATTGTCAATAACTGCCGTGGCCGTGTCCTTGCTGCCGTGCAGCGTAAACGAGAGCACGCCGCCGAAGCCGCGGGTGAGGTATTTGGCCGCGTTGGCGTGGTGCGGGCTGCTGGCCAGGCCGGGGTAGTTGACGTGCGCCACCTGGGGCTGCTGCTCCAGCCACTGGGCTACTTTCAGGGTGTTTTCGACGGTGCGCTCCACGCGCAAACTCAGCGTTTCGAGGCCTTGCAGCAAGAGGAACGAGTTGAACGGGCTGATAGCCGGGCCAAAGTCGCGCAGGCCCTCTACCCGCGCCCGAATGGCAAAAGCGATGTTGCCAAACGGCCCTTTTTTGCCGAATACCTCGTTGAAAACCAGGCCGTGGTAGCCTTCGCTGGGCTCGGTAAACTGCGGGTATTTGCCGTTGCCAAAGTCGTAGGTGCCGCCGTCCACTATCACGCCGCCCACGCTGGTGCCGTGGCCGCCTATCCATTTGGTAGCCGACTCCACCACGATGTTGGCGCCGTGCTTGAGCGGCTGAAACAGGTAGCCGCCCGCGCCAAACGTATTATCAACCACCAGCGGCAAATCGTGCTTTTTGGCCACCGCCGCCAGGCGCTCAAAATCGGGCACGCTAAACGCCCCGTTGCCAATGGTTTCGACGTAAAGCGCGCGGGTTTTGTCGTCAATCAGCGCCTCGATGCTGTCCACATCGTCGCCCTGGGCAAAGCGCGCCTCGATGCCCAACCGCTTGAACGCCACCTTAAACTGGTTGTAGGTGCCGCCGTAGAGGTACGAGCTGGAAACCAGGTTGTCGCCGGGCTGCAAGATGTTGTTGAGAGCGATGAACTGCGCCGCCTGCCCCGAGCCCACGGCCACGGCCGCCACGCCGCCTTCGAGCGCCGCAATGCGCTGCTCGAATACGTCGGTGGTCGGGTTCATGAGGCGGGTGTAGATGTTGCCAAACTCCTTCAGGGCAAACAGATTAGCGCCGTGCTCGGCGCTCTTGAAGACGTAGCTGGTGGTTTGGTATATCGGTACGGCGCGCGAGCCGGTGGTGGGGTCGGGCTGCTGCCCGGCGTGCAGCTGTAGCGTCTCGAAATGCAGGTTTTGGGTGGCCATGAGCTTGAAAAATGAAAAAGAGAAGAAACGGATGATGAAGCGGCTGCCTATGCAAAAGGCAGATTATCACTAGTTAAACAGCGAGAACAAACGCCGGCAAGCTGCCCGCCGAGCGAGCCAACGCTGCGTTGATTCCAGCATTACCCACGAAATGAAAAGGGAGTAGCCCGGTACTTATGCCGGGCAACAACAGCCGCGCAGTCGCACGCGGCTAGCGGGCGCTAGGCCCTGTGCCACAGGCAGCCCAGCGGCAAAATCAAGTGCTGCCGCCCGCCACAGGGCGACCGGGAAGCTGGGCAACAAAGCGAAAAACGAAGAGTGGTACATAACACGCAGTTTATAGCTCCCGTGCCGGCGGGCGGCAGGGTAGGAGTTGGCACCTTTCCCCAAGGGGATGGTTGCCAGCGGGTCACGGAGCCTAATCTCTCGCCGCTTCTGTATAAAAGGTAAAAAACCGTCCCGCCGACTGCGGGGAGTACCTGGTTGGTGCTGGCAAATATAGGCAGCGGGGT
>JAKONR010000222.1 GCA_022701825.1 Hymenobacteraceae bacterium
CGAGGCCGCCGTTGAGGCGCGCCGTAAGCGCGTCGCTGAGCTTGAACAGCGCCGAGAGGCGCGGCAGCACAAAGCCCCCGTACTGGTTGTGGTGGTCGTAGCGCAGGCCGGCTTGCAGGTTGAAGCGCGGCACGGGCGCCCAGTTGTCCTGGGCAAAAACGCCGACGGTGTTATAGGTGTACGTACTCAGCAGCGGCTTGGGGCGGTTGTCGGCGTTGCGCAGCTGCTCGCCGTTGAAGTTCACGCCCGCCACAATCGTGTTGTTTTTACCCAGCTCGTGCAGGTAGCTGGCCTCGGTGTAGTAGGTGGTTTGGTTGGCCCGGAAAGCCGCCGTATTCGTTTGCACGTCGCGCTCGAAATTGGTAATGGCACCCTTAATCGTGAGCCGCCCGGTGCCCACGCTGTCGTTGGTGTACACGGCATCGACGGTGTGGCGCTGGCTGGTATTGGTCACGAAATAAGCCGCGCTGCCCAGCGCGTCCAGGTCGTCGCTCACGGCCTGCTGCTGGCCGCCGCGCCGGCTCTCGAAGGTGCCGGTGTAGCCCAGGGCCAGCTGGCTGTGGGCGTTGGGGTAATAAAACAGCCGAGGGTGCACCGTAAGGTTGCGCACCCGAGGCACGTCCACGAAGCCGTCGCCGTCCACGTCCACCTCCTGCTGCCGGGTGAGGCCCGCAAAAACCGAGTAGCCAACCCGATGCCCGCGTTGCGCCGCGAAGCCGTTGAGATTGGTTTCGCGCAGCGTGGTCTGGTTGAGCGTGGCCGTGAACTGGGGCGTGCCGAGGGTCGGCGTTTTGCTCACCAAATTCACCAGGCCCGCGATAGCCCCGCCGCCGAAAAGGGTAGAGTTGGAGCCCTTTAATAATTCAATCTGCCGCAAATCGAGCGGCGGCACCGACAAGATGCCGAAGCTGCCCGCGAAGCCGCCATAGAGCGGCAGCCCGTCGCGCAAAATCTGCGAATATTGCCCTTGCAAGCCCTGAATGCGCAAATCGGCGTTGCCCGTGGTGGGTGAGGTAGGCTGAATCTGGGTGCCCGCGATGTCGCCGAGCAGGCTGGCGATATTGCCAGGCTTGATGCCGTTTTCCTCCCGCATCTCCTCCTCGCCCAGCACCTCGATGCGCTCGGGCTGGTCCTCGATGCGCGAGTTGGTGCGGGTGGCCGTCACCACTACTTCGTCGATTTCGGCGGCGCTCGGGGCCAGCAGCAGGGTAGTGGGCGCAGCGCCGGTAGCGGGTGCCGCCAGGGTGCGCGGCTTGTACCCTAGGGCCTCCACCCGCAGGCGGGTGCCCGCGGCCGGGGCGGGCGTCAGCTGCACCGCGCCGCTGGCATCGGTGGTGCCGCCTACGCCGGTGCCCGGCACGCCCACGCTGGCCCCAATGAGCGGCTGGCGGCTGGTCGAGTCGCGGAGGATAAAGCGCAGGCTTTGGGCGCGCAGCGCGGCGGGTAGGGCCAGCAGCACGAGGGCTAGTGCAATCAGACGGAGCATGGCAGGCAGTAAATAAGCCGCAGTATCCCCCGGCTCGATAAACAATGCCGCAAAGCTGATGGGTAATTCTGGCGATAATCTGACTGCCTTCCGGTAGCGTGCGCGGGCAGGCTGATGGCGCTAGGTGGCCCCACGTACCACTTGGCCGATGTGCCGGAAAACCTGCCGCGTCTCGGGCGTGAACGTGGCTCCCACGAAAACGTGAAAGCCGTCGGGGTAAACGTGCAGGTCGACGGGCGTGGGCAGGTGCTGCGTGCGGGCCGCGAGCTTCTTAGCATCGGCCACAAAAATATCGTGCCCGCCCTGGTAGATAAAGACGGGGGGCAGGCCCGCAAACGAGTCGTATAAGGGACTGATGCGCGGGTCGGTGAGGGGCCAGTCGGCGGCCCACTGCTGCGCGCACCACCGCAGGCCCGGCACGTCGAGCATCACGTCCAGCGGCCGGATGGGCGCGATGTCCGGGTTGCTGAGCGTGGCATCAAGAAAAGGCGAAAACAGAAACAGCGCCGCCGGCAGCCGCTCCCCCTGGTCGCGGTAGCGAATGGCCAGCCCCAGGCACAGCCCGCCTCCGGCCGAGTCGCCGGCCAGGTACACCGGCCGGCTGCCGGCGCGGGCTACCACCTGCCGATATACCTTGTCGAGAAAGGGGTAGGCCTCGCGGACGGTGTGCGCTGGGGCCAGGCCATACGAAGGCACGGTAACCGTGGCGCCCGTTTGCCGGATAAGCTGCCGGATGATTTGCCAGTGCGCCGAAACGAGGGGGTGAATGAAGGCCCCGCCGTGGACGTACAGCAGCTCGCGCCCGCTGCTGCCCCGCCGGGGGGTAAGCGTGATGACGGCGTTGCCGTCTATAACGGAGCGGCTGACCTGGCAGCTGCGCTGCAAGCGGCGCGGCACGGGTGCGTCGCCGGGGTGGCTCTTGGCGAGAGAGGCCCGCACAATTTGCTCCGACCGGAAGGCATTGGACCGCAGGCGCAGCAGGGTCCGCGTTAAGCGCATCAGCAAGGACATAGAAGCGAATCAGGTAAGGTGGAACGTGCTGCGTCAGCCAGTCCTCCCTGAGCCGCGCCAACTGCCGCGCGCCGACAAGGCCGGCCGCCGGCAGCGCAGTACCGAAAAGTACGGTTTCCGGCACTGCGCTGTTATCGTTAGATAAGTTGTTTTCCTGAAGCATACTGATTGCCACCCGGCGCGGGCCCGCCGCACCGGAGCCGTAGGTTTGCGTCCTATGCTCACCATTGCCGACCTGCGCCAGCAGCGCCTCATTCTCTTCGAAGCCATCAGCGGCAGCCGCGCCTACGGCACCAACCTGCCCCACTCCGATACCGACCTCAAGGGCGTGTTTGTGCTGCCCGAAAAGGCCTTTTTTGGTTTGGAATACGTGTCGCAGGTGGCCAACGAAACCAACGACGAGGTGTTCTACGAGCTGCGTCGCTTCGTGGAGCTGCTGCTCAAAAACAACCCCACCGTGCTGGAGCTGCTCGGCTCGCCGCCCGACTGCGTGGTGTACCAGCACCCGCTGTTCGCCGAGTTTCGGCCACAGGATTTCCTGAGCAAGCTCTGCCGCCAGAGCTTCGCCGAGTACGCGGTGGCCCAAATCCGCAAGGCCAAAGGCCTGAACAAGAAGATAAATCATCCCGAGCCGCCCGGCCGTAAGTCCGTGCTGGACTTCTGCTACGTGACGGTGGGCGCGGGTGCGCAGCCCGCCGAGGCGTGGCTAACCCGCCAGGGCCTCGCTGCCAGCCAGTGCGGCCTGGCCAACGTGCCGCACCTTACCGACCTCTACGCCCTGTTCGTAGATCGCACGCCCGAGCAGGCCCTAGGGTACCGCGGCCTCGTGCGCGACCCCGACACCAGCCAGGACGTGCAGCTCTCAGCCGTGCCGAAAGGGGAGGCGCCGATGGCGTACTTGTCGTTCAACCGCAATG
>JAKONR010000230.1 GCA_022701825.1 Hymenobacteraceae bacterium
CAGCGGCACTTGCAGCGGCGTCTGCGGCGTGCGGGGGCCGTAGGCCAGCTTGCTCACCAAGATGTAGTCGCCCACCAGCAGCGAGTGCTCCATGCTGGCCGAGGGCACGAGGTAGGGCTCAAAAGCCACCCAGCGCACCACGATAAGCAGCCCCACTAGCCACAGCAGCCAGCCCAAGCCGCCGCGGGGCGACCGCACGGGCGCGGCCACGGGCGGCAAGGTAGGTAGGTCGGCCAAAGGGCTGGGCATGGGGAGAAAGCAAAAGCGGCGGGCGGCGCAAGGTACCAGCTTTTCGCGCAGCGGCCCGCCGTTGCGCGGACTTTGTAGTCCGCGTATGCGCAGTGCAAAAACGCGGACTACAAAGTCCGCGCAACTGCCGTCCGCCCTACCCTACCCCGCCGCCAGCACCGCCTTCATAAGGGCCGTCAGCCGTGGCTCGGCGGCGGCCGCCGCCGCCAGTATCTCGGGCAGTTGCACCGGCTTGAGCTGGCCGGGGTAGCAAAGGTCGGTGATGACGGACACGGCCAGCACCGGCAAGCCCAAATGCCGCGCCGCTATCACTTCGGGCACGGTGCTCATGCCTACCGCGTCGGCCCCGATGGTGCGCAGGTAGCGGTACTCGGCGGGGGTTTCGAGCATGGGGCCGGGCACGGCCACGTACACGCCGCGCCGGGTGGTGACGCCCTGGCCCAGGGCCTCGGCCGCCGCGCGGGCGCGGGCCAGCAGGGCGGGGTCATAGGCGGCGAACATGTCCGGAAAGCGCGGGCCGAGCGCCGCGTCGTTGGGGCCGATGAGCGGGTTGCCGGGCAGCAGGTTGAGGTGGTCGTCAATCAGCATCAGGTCCGAAATGCCGAACTCGGGGTTCAGCCCGCCGGCCGCGTTGCTCACGAATAATTGCGTGATGCCCAGCAGCTTCATCACCCGCACGGGCAGCACCACCTGCGCCAGCGAGTAGCCTTCGTAGTAGTGAAAGCGGCCTTGCAGCACCGCCACCTTTTGGCCGCTCAGGGTGCCCAGCAGCAGCCGGCCGGCGTGGCTTTCCACGGTACTCACCGGGAAGTGCGGAATGTCGGCGTAGCTGATTTCGTGCTGAATTTCAACCTCCTTAGCCAGCGCGCCCAGGCCCGTGCCTAGGATAATACCGGTAGTGGGCTGGAAATGGTGGGTTTGGGCCTGGATGTAGGCGACGGCTTCGAGCAGGTGTTGCATAGTGTATTGGTTCTAACGTGGTACTCCACCCCCGGCCCTCCCCTCCGGGAGAGGGGAGCCTGACGACGGAATGACGTTCGCTCGCGGTCGGCTCCTCTCTGCCGGAGGGGAGGGGCCGGGGGTGGGGTACCACGAGCGACGAGAAAACTACTCCACCGCCAGCCTATCGTTCTTCACATCAGCATCCAGGTACAGCCCGTGGTCGAAGGCCACACTGCGCACGGCCTTGCCGGCCGGCACCACGATGGTGGCCTGCTGCTGGTTGGCGCGCCACAATTCGGGCGAGCGGTGCAGGGTTTCGGTGCTGCCGTCGGCGTAGTCAATTTTGAGGTCGACGGGCACGGCGAAGCCGCCCACGTTCTTAACCGTAACTACGGTACCCTGGGCGGTCTTGTCGGCCTTGGTCAGGGCCAGGTCGATGTAGTTGTTGGTGAAAAACCAGTTCTGGAAAAACCAGCTCAGGTCCTGCCCCGCCGCGCTGCTCATGGTGTTGAAGTAGTCCCACGGTATCGGGTGCTTGCTGTGCCAGCGGGCCATGTACTCGTGCAGGCATTTCTTAAATAGCTCATCGCCGAGCATATCCTTGAGGGCCAAATAGCTGAGCGAGGCCTTGCCGTAGGAGTTGTTGCCGTAGCCGGCCTTCAGCTCGCTGCTGGGCGTGATGATGGGCAGGTCTTGGGCCGTGTTGCGGTCGTTGATGTAGTTCACCACCCTGAACTTGCGGTAGAAGTCGTCGGCCGCCGCCGCGCCATTCTCGGCCCTTCCGATGAGCAGCTCAAACGTGGTGGCCCAGCCCTCGTCCATGAAGGCGTAGCGGCTCTCGTTGATGCCCATGTAAAACGGGAAATACGTGTGCGCAATCTCGTGGTCCTGCACCAGCTGCGCAAACTTCATATCGCCCTGCGGGCTGTCGTTCACCATCATCGGGTACTCCATGTCGGCAAAGCCCTGGAAAGCCGTCATTTTGGGAAACGGATACGGCACGCCCGGCCAGTGGCGCGAAAACCAGCCCAGCGCGTTCTGCCCAAACTTCACCGACGAGTGGAAGTCCTTGGTCGAGTCGGCAAAGGCGGCCTGCACGCTGGCCCGGCGCTTGGTGGCGGGGTCCACGATTACGCTGGCCGCGTCCCACACGTAGTGGTCGCTCAGCCCGAAGGTGACGTCCGAAATATCGGTGGCTTGCCAGACCCAGGTATTGAGGGGTTTTTGGGCCGTCACGTTTTTCTTGGCCAGGTCGGCGGCCGTAGCCACGTGCACGAGCTCGTCGCTGGTCATCGACGTTGAGAGCTTTTTGGCAAAGGCGGGCTGCAAGACCTGCTTGGGGTTTTGGAGCGTGCCGGTGGCCCACACGATATAGTTGGCGGGCGCCTGCACGCGCAGCGTGTAGTCGTTGAAGTCGTTGTAAAACTCCTTGCTGTCGAGGAAGGGCAGGCGGTCCCAGCCGGCGTAGTCGTCGTACACGGCCACGCGGGGGTAGAAATAAGCCAGGAAGTAGGTCGTCTTGTCAATCATGCCTTCGCGGCCGCTCTGCACCGAAATCGGGAAGTGCCAGGCCACCTGCATTCGCACCGAATCATGCGGGGCCAGGGGGCGCGGCAGGCGCACGGCTTTCACGGTGGCGGGGCCGGCCCAGGCGGTGGGCCGCGCCTGCCCCGCCACGCTGAACGAGTCGATGCTGACGCCGCTCGTGAGGTAGTCGGCGCCCGCGTCGCCCTCGCGGGCCGCGCCCGGCTGGTGGATGTTCTGAATCAGCCGAAAAACCAGCGTTTTCAGCGTGTCGGGGCTGTGGTTGAAGTAGGTAATGGTTTCGCGGCCCCGGATGTCGCGGGCGGGCGGCGCGGCCTGCACCGTGATGTCGTAGCGGGCGCGGTTCTGCCAGTACTTGGGGCCGGGGCGGCCGTCGGGCGCGCGGGTGCCTTTGTCGTAGGCCCGCTTGATGTCGCGGGGCTGGTAGAGGGACGGCGCCTGGGCGGCGGCTGGCTGGATGAGGGCGGCGGCCAGCAGCGCGCCAACGGCCGCCGGGCGAAGGAGGGAAGTCATGTACTTAGTAAACGGTAAAACTAGCAAGCCGTCATGCTGAGCGCAGCGAAGCATCTTGCTCGCACCGTTGGATTACGAACCCTGACGGCGCGGCCAAGATGCTTCGCTGCGCTCAGCATGACGACCGTATTTTCAAAATGCCGGCTCTTATTTTATCTCCAACTCATACGGCAGGCGGGCCTGCACGCCGCGCATTTGCATCAGCTGCTGGTATTGATGATACGCCGGGTACAGCGGCCCCAGCTTGGCTTGCAGCACGCGGGCCTCGGCGGCAGCCTGGTCGTCGTCGTCGGTGTCGATAAAGCGGCTGAGCAGCTTCTCGACGCTCGACTTGGTGCGCGGCAGGCGCTGCACGCGGTAGTCGTCGGCCTGGAGATGGGCGCGGCGGGCGGCTATTTTGAGGGCGTCCTCATACGAGCCCAGCACGTCCACGAGGCCGATGGCCTTGCCTTCGGTGCCGCTCCAGACGCGGCCCGAGGCCACGCGGCGCAGGCGCTCCACGGGCATGTGCCGGCCCTGGGCAGCTTTGGTGGTGAAGTCGGCGTAAATGTCATTCACCTCCAGCTGCAATTGCTGCTTCTCGTAGTCGGTGAGGGCGCGGGTGATGGTGGGCAGGTCCGAAAACTTGCCGGTGCTCACGCGGTCCACCGTGATGCCGAGCTTGTCGGCCAGCAGGGGCTGAATGTTGGGCAGCACGCCAAACACGCCGATGCTGCCCGTGATGCTGTTGGGGTGGGCCACGATGGTATCGCAGGCCATGGCGATGTAGTAGCCGCCCGAGGCCGCCACGTCGCTCATGCTGGCGATGATGGGCTTCACTTTTTTGGTCAGTACCACCTCGCGGTAGATGATGTCGGAGGCCAGCGACGAGCCGCCCGGCGAGTTGATGCGCAGCACCACGGCCTTCACCTTGTCATCGAGCCGGGCCTTGCGGATGGCCTCGGCAAACTTGTCGCTGCCGATGTTATCGTCCGAGCCGCGGCCCGTCACGATGTCGCCCTCAGCGTAGATAACGGCGATGCGGTTGCCGCTGGTTTTGCCTTCTTTCTCGTCATCCTTGTCAGCATCCTGGTAGTCGCTGAGCGAGATGAGGCCCGGCTTTTTGTCGGCTTTTAGGCCCAGCTTGCCGCGCATATAGTCCTGCACCTCGTCGAAGTAGCCGAGCTTGGTCACCAGCTTCAGGCACAGGGCGTCGTTGGCGTTGTGCACCAGCATCGAGTCCGAAATGACTTTGAGGCGCGGCGCGGGGATGCGGCGGCTAGCGGCCACCTGGCTCAGCAGGTGCCCATTCAGCGAGTTGAGGTACGACACGGTCTGGTAGCGGGCCGAGTCGGAAAAGCTTTCGCGGAAGAACGGCTCGACGGCGCTCTTAAACGAGCCCACCCGGAAGATGTAGGGCTGAATGCCCGCCTTGTCGAACAGCCGCTTGTAGAACATCACCTCCGAGCTCAGGCCGTTGAACTCCAGCGTGCCCTGCGGGTGCAAGTATATCTGGTCGGCCACCGACGAGAGGTAGTAGCTCTTCTCGGACGCGATTTCGTGGTAGGCCACCACGAACTTGCCGCTCTTCTTGAAGTCGAGCA
Organism: Hymenobacteraceae bacterium; assembly: GCA_022701825.1. Taxonomy (GTDB): domain Bacteria; phylum Bacteroidota; class Bacteroidia; order Cytophagales; family Hymenobacteraceae; genus Hymenobacter. Next base: position 4,833 of record JAKONR010000230.1, read on the forward strand.
GCGCATCGCGCACTTCTTCCAGCGAGGCCATGCCGCCCTGCACCAGCTCCAGGTTGAGCAGAATGCCCTTGATGTCGTCGTCGGTTTTGGCGCGCCGGATGGCGTCTTTCAGGCCCACCAGCCCCAGGCTGCTTTGGCCGCCCAGCAGGTCGGCGCTCTCCGAGCGCTCCGACAAGGGCTTGTTGAGCTTCAATTCGAGCACCGAATTGGCGGCCACCGACTTGTCGGGCCCGCTGGCCCCAATGGCCGCCACGGCCCCCACCAGCACGATAAAACCAAGGACCGAAAACAGTGCCAGCCCCACCACGGTAGCCAGCACAAACTTAAAGAATTGACGCATAGAGGCGAGTTTTTTTAGCGGGGCTAAAGGTAGCAGCCCGGCGGCAGGTTTGGCACCCGCCCTAGCCTGTGGCAACGGCTGCCCCCGGCCAGCCGGGAGCGTCTCCGACGTCTCGGACGGCGTTTCAGAGACTTCGAACGACGCGTCAGAGACTTCGGACGGCGCGCCAGAGACTTCGGACGACGCATCAGAGACTTCGAATGGCGTTTTGCAGACCTGCAAAGGCGTCTTGCAGACCTGCAAAACACTTTTACAGGTCTGCAAGACGCCTTTGGCTTAATAACTGTACTTCTCCTGCCACCAGGCGCGCAGGCGCTCGCGTATTTTGGCTTCGGCGGGGT
>JAKONR010000231.1 GCA_022701825.1 Hymenobacteraceae bacterium
ATTTTAATCTGCATCGGGTAGCCGAGCCACCCAAAAATGTCGATGTTGTCCCAGCTTTCCTTGTTGTCGCCGGCCGGCGGGTAGTAGTTGATACGCACCTTGTGGTGAATATCGCCGTAGAGCTCAGGGTTGGTTTCGGGGTGGAAAATATCGTCCAGCACGCTCAGCTTCGACACTTCTTTGGTTTTGAAGTTGTCCGGGTCGTCGAGCACCAGCCCGTCGCGGTTGCCCAGGATGTTGGTCGAAAACCAGCCTTTCACACCCAACGCCCGCGTTTGCAAGCCCGGCGCCACGATGGTGTTCATCAGCGTTTGGCCGGTCTTAAAGTCCTTGCCGGCTACCGGCACGCCATTTAGGGCGGCCAGTTCCAGCAGGGCGGGTACGTCCACGGTCAGGTTGGGGGCGCCGTTCACGTAAGGCACCCCCTCCTTGAGGGCCGCGTAGGCATAAATCATGCTGGGCGCGATGTTGGCGGCATTTTGGCGCAGGCCTTCTTCAAAGGCGGCCAGCGTGCGGTGCGTGTCAGACGGCTCGTGGTAGATTTCGGTCGAGCCGCACCACACCATGACCAGGCGGCTGCATCCGCGCTCTGCTTTGAAATTGCGAATATCAGCCCGCACCTGCTCGGCCAGGTCGAGCTTGGTGGTAAAATCCTTGACGTGCGTACCGTCGAGGTTTTTGGCGTAGTGCTTATCAAAAGCCGCCTTCATAGGCCGGATGGCTTGCAGCTCTTCCTTCACGGCGTGCAGCAGCATGGGCTCCAGTACTTTGGCATGCAGCGCGGCCTCAAATACGTTGGCTTCGTACACATCCCAGCCGCCAAATTCCAGTTCGTTGATATCGGCCAGCGGTACGAAGTCTTTGATTTTGGGGTAGTTATTCGTGGGGCGGTTCAGGCGGATATTACCCATTTGGGTGAGCGCGCCCACGGGCTGCGCAATCTCTTTGCGCACGGCCATTACACCCGCGATGAGCGTAGTTGCCACCGCGCCCAGGCCCGGAATAAGGATGCCTAGTTTGCCTTCGGCGGGGGCCAACCGCCCGTTCAAGTCTTTCATGGGTTTTTTAGTAGTAGGTGCCCGGTTAGTGAGCCTGCTGCGCGTGGGCCGGGTATGCGAAACAGCAAACTTGGATAAAGTTTTGGGGCCAAAGCTGGCCGCGGAAGGGAAAGGCGCGCCGCAGCAGCGCTCATAAGTCAAATGTAAAAAGCCGCTACAGAACACCGCCAGCTCCGGAAAGACGCGTTAGCGCCTGAAATATTTGCGCAGTGCGCGCTAACCTCCACGCCAAAAAATAATAAAGCCTTTACGATTAGGATACTTCGCTAAGAATATTTTTTGCTAGGCGACGTCATCTCCTCTTCACACGCTTTTAGTGGCTCGGCCACTTTTGGCAAAACTAGCGCAGGCCCAGGGGCTAGTACGCGGTATACCGTGGCCGGGTAGCGATGCCCCGGTACCTCAAACGCCACATGCAGCGCACACTCGCCCATCACCGCAGGCGCAAGCCGCTGTTGCAAGGCGGCCGCTAGAACTAGCTCACTGCCAAGCTGTTGGCTCTCGTGCAGCAGGCCAGCTACTTCTCGCAGGCTGGCCTGCTCAAACTGGTGCGGCGCGGCCGCTGCCCCCGGGGCGGCCCAGCCCAAGCCCGCCGCGCCGTTGAGCGGCAGGGCGGGTGAGCCCGCGAGGCGGCGGGCACAGGCGCGTAGCTGGAAGTAGAGGGCCACTACGGGCGCCGACGATTCGGCCGCAATGGGCCACGTCAGCAGCAAAGTGCCCGGCTGAAACGCTACGACCGCCCCACCGCTAGCCGCAATAGCTGGCTGGCACTCGCGGCAGGCATCGGCCAGCAGGGTAGCGTGCGCTGAGCGGGTGGCGCCGGCCGGCGTCAGTAGCAGAATAATACGTTCTTCCCGGCCCGCGTGGGCTGTCGTCGGCGCTTGCTGAAACCAGGCCTCTAAACCGGTAATGCGTAGGAACCAAGGCCATAGGCCCGACTTAGAAGAAGCGGGCACCACTATATTATTCATATCCCAAAGCGAGCAAAAAAGCCGTCTACCAAAGTAAAACAGCCACCTTTCCTAACTGCCAATTGGACAGTGGGAAAAGGTGGCGGTTTATTACCCAACCGTGTGCCAGTTGTTAAATCTGTGTTGCCTGACTTAGTGAGTAGTTTGGTTATCAGGCTGCTCACTAGCCTGGGGCCGTGTACGACCTGGGATTCATCTGCAAACCGGTGCGCGGAATTCCTGAAATATCAGTTTTTCCTCGCGCTAGCTGGCAGTAGCGAACTCATTCACTGCCTCGCTCAAATCGACTACTTCCACGTCCGGCAAAGCGTTTTGGATGATACTGGCCCCGGCCGCCGAGCGATAGCCGCCCGCACAGTGTACCAGCACCGGCTTGTTGGTCGGAATCTCGCCCACACGCTCACGCAGCTCGGGCAGCGGAATGAGCAGCGCATCAGCAAAAAGCGGCTTTTCGGCCTCGGTGCGATTGCGAATATCCACGATGGTAAAGCGCTCGGGATGCTCGCGCACGGCACTCACGTCTACGGCCGGGCTGGTAGTGGGCAGGGCGGCAGGCGCTAGCAGCGCTCCCTTGATAGCAGCCTCATAGCCAATTTTGGCTGCTTTGCGGATAACAGCGTCGAGTTGTATTTGCGTGTCGGCCAGCAGGTAAAACTGCTCGCCCGGCCCCACCACCGAACCCAGCCACGTTTCAAACTTGCCACCATCCATAAGATTAATAGCTCCTGGCAGGTGGCCAGCGCGGAACTTGGCGGCCGGGCGCGTGTCAATGAGCAGTACGCCCGGCGCCAGGGCCGTGTGGCTGCCCAGGCGCGGTACCGTGCGCACGCTGTCCTCAAAATTGGGCGCGCCGCGCTTATTAAGCTGCACGTCGTGGCCAAAATATTTGGGCACGAACGGCTGGTCGGCGAGCAGCACCTTGATAAACTCCTGCTCCGACATGGGTTGCAGGGCATAGTTGGTAGCCAGTTCTTTGGCAATGGTACTGTCGAGGTCGGAACTGGTGGTTTTGCCGCACAGCGAGCCAGGGCCGTGGGCTGGGTACACGCGGGTAGTGCCGGGCAGGGCCATCAGCTTTTGGCGGGTGCTTTGGTAGAGCTGGGCGGCCAGGGCCTCGCGGGCGTGGCCGCCCACGGCCTCTTCCTCGCGCAGGTCGGGGCGGCCCACGTCGCCCACAAAGAGTGTGTCGCCGGTAAACACGGCGCGGGTCTGGGCGGCCTCGTCCATCAGCAAGATGCTGATGCTGTCGGGCGAGTGGCCGGGAGTATTAAGGGCGTGCAGCTCCACGGAGCCGAGCTTGAGGCGGTCGCCGTCGTCGAAGCTGCGGTGCGGATAAGTGGCCCCCGTCAGCTTGCTGCAGTAGATGGTGGCTTCGGTTTCACGCGCTATTTCGAGGTGGCTACTTACAAAATCGGCGTGCGGGTGAGTTTCAATCACCGCCACTATCTCCGCATCGTGCTCGTCGGCAAAATCGTAGTAGGGCTGGGGGTCGCGGCCGGGGTCAATCACGGCCATCTGGCGGCCGGCGCGCACCACATAGGAGGCGTGCGCCAGGCCTTTGTCGTAAAACTGCTGAATTTGCACCGCGGGGGTGCTACTACTGGGGAGGGGCATTGGGGAGAGGCGACCGCCGAGCTAAGTTGCTGGCTAAGTGGCGGCCAGGGTAGGTAAGCAGGCCAAATATAAGTACGAAGCTAAAAAAACGTGCGCCCCGCACGCTGGGTTCCGGCGTTTGGCCCACCCTGGCAATTGTCCTTGTCGTTGCTGCCCGCTGCCCCCAGACCCTGGCCTAATCGGGGCCAGGCCCGCGTTGCCAGTTGGCCGGCCGGGGCAAACCGGCCTGGGGTAGCAAGGGTTTATTTGCAGAAAAGAAACCAGCCGCCATGACTACCGTCAGCCAAATAACCGACCTCCGCGACCTCGACGCGGCGTTTACCATCCGCGAAAAAGTATTTGTGCAAGGCCAGGGCGTGCCCGCCGACGACGAGTACGACCAGCACGACCGCCAAGCCACTACCCGCCACTACCTGGCCCGCGTAGATGGCCAGCCCGCCGGCGCCGCCCGCTGGCGCCCTACCGACAAGGGCGTGAAGCTAGAACGCTTCGCCGTGCTCGACGGCTTCCGCAACCACGGCGTGGGCACCGCGCTCGTGCAGCAGGTGCTGGCCGACGTGCGGGCCGAAGTGCCCGCTGCCGCCCAGGTGTACCTGCACGCCCAGCTCCAGGCCGTTCCACTCTACGAGCGCACCGGTTTTCAAAAAGTAGGGGAGATGTTTGAGGAATGCGACATTCAGCACTACAAGATGGTGCTAGGATAACATCAAGTTGAACAGCTATATTGCGGGGCTAATTTCATTGCTCGCGCCTCATGCTCAACTGGTCATCCGCCCCTCTGCTACGCGTGGCGCTGGCCTTCATCGCGGGCATTGCGGCCTACCTATACCTGGGCCAAAACTGGGCCGGGAGCGCCGTGCCCTGGGCGGCCGGGCTGGTGCTGGCCTACGGGCTGCTGTGGCTTTGGAGCCAGCGGCAGGCTGCCCCGGCCGCCACCGATGCGGCGGGGTTGCTGGGGCTGCTGGCCGTGGCGGTGCTGGGTTTTGCCCGCATCCAGGGCTACACCGAAAGCCGCCGCGCCGACCACCTTGGCCGCTTCGCGCCGCGCATTGAATACTACCGCGCCGTGGTGGACGAGGCGCCCGTAGTGCGGGCCAATACCTTCGCCACCACCGTGCGGGTGCAGGCCGTGCGGGTGGCCGGGCGCTGGCAGGCGGCTACGGGCGGCATTCGCATCAGCCTGCCGCGCCACGAAACCAATGCCGCCGTGCCCGCCCCGCGCTACGGCGAGGTGTGGCTGGTGAAAGGCACGCCCGAGCTAAGCAAAGGCCCCGCCAACCCCGGCGAGTTCGACTACCGGCGGTATCTACAATACCACCAAGTGTATCACTCGCAGTTCATCCACCAAGGCCAGTATGAAGTGCTGGGGCACGCGCCCTTGAGTGCGCTGATAGCCATTAGTCAGCGGGCGGCGAGCGTGCTCGATGGCGTATTTCGGCAGTATGTAAAAAGCCCGCGTGAGTACGCGCTGGGTACGGCACTGGTGCTGGGCTTCCGCGATGACATCGACGCGGCCACCAAGCAGGCATATGCCAACACGGGCACCACGCACATTATGGCCGTGTCGGGCTTGCAGGTGGGGCTGCTGTTTGCGGCCTTGCAGCTGCTTTTGAGGCATCTGCCGCTGGGCGGGTCGGTACTGCGGCGGCGCTTGCTCACGGTAGGGCTAGGGCTGGGTTTTATCTGGAGCTACGCCTTCCTCACCGGCCTGTCGGCCTCGGTGCTGCGGGCGGCGGTAATGTTCTCGCTAGTAAGTGTAGGCCAGGCGTTTGAGCGCCAAGCCAGCATCTTTAATACGCTGAGCGCGGCGGCTTTTGGGCTGCTGCTCTACAACCCATATCTGCTCTGCGACGTGGGTTTTCAGCTCTCCTTTTTGGCCGTGCTGAGCATCGTGTACTTGCAGCCGCGCCTCGTGCGCTGGTTCGACGCCCGCAATTTCATTCTCGACCGACAGCGCAGCTGGCACTCGCCCGCCCGGCAGCGCCTCACGCGCTGGGGCGCGTGGCTGGCCGATGCTACCTGGCAGCTCACGGCGCTGTCGGTGGCGGCGCAGGTAGCCACGTTTCCGCTGGGGCTGTATTATTTCCACCAGTTTCCGTTCAGCTTTTTGCTGTCCAATCTCATCGCGGTGCCTATTTCGAGCGCGGCGGTGTACGTGGGCGTGGTGCTGCTGGTAGCCAAGGGAATTGCCGCCCTTTTGGGCCTGCCTCTGCCCGCAGTAGCCGCACCGTGGCTCGACTGGCTGCCCAAAATAGTGGGCTACGTGTTTCAGGGGTTCATCTGGGTTTTCAACGAATACATTTTCCTCATCGGCCGGCTTTTTCCGGGCGCGGTGGTGGGCGGCGTGCACCTCAACCAAACTCAGACGCTACTGATTTTCCTGCTTATTCTGGTGGTATGCGCGTTTTTTGCCACGCGGCGGCTGGCCTGGGTCGGCACGGCGCTGGCGTTGCTGACCTGCTACGCGGGCAGCCGGGTGGCCGAAGCCGCCGAGGTGGCCCCGCTGCGCGAGTTTGTAGTGTACAGCATCCCGCGCCGCTCGGTAGTCGGCTTTTGGCAGGGCGCGGCCCCCGAGTTCGTCACCACCGACTCGCTGCCTCTCTCCGAAATCGAGCGCACCTATCGCCTCAAGCCCAGCCTGATACTGCGCCGCGTGCGCCAGCCGCAGTACCGCGTGGGTTGGCAGGGGGCTACCGTGCCTGCCCGGCTGGTTGGCGCGGCAGTTCCGGCCGATTCTACTCGTCGCTACCCGCCCGCGCCGGTGGTTTTGGCCAGCTGGCGCGGCCTGCGGGTAGCCTTCGTGAGTGGCCGGCTGCGGCGGCTGCCCGCCGCCCAAGCACAGTTTCCGGCCGAGGTGGTGGTGCTGCGGCGCAATGCCCGCGTGTATGCCGACGGGCTGGCCGCTCATTTTGGCCCGCAAGCGCGGGTGGTGTTCGACTCGTCGTGCAAGCGTTGGTACATCGCCCGGCAAGATTCGGCGTTGCGGGCCGCCGGTTTTCGCACCTGGGATGTCAACGAGCAAGGCGCGTTCGTTTATTCGCTGGTAATCAGCCGCTGAGCCGGACTTATCAGATAAGCACTGCCTTTTCTTGAAAAATAATTGCGGCCCGTTAGGCCCTGGCAAGTATATTGCACATGGCAGGCGGTGCGCCCAACCATCTGCTTATTACCTTTTACCGTATTTATAGTTATGGAACACTATCCGACCCAAGAGCTACTGGCCCTGCGCTTTTTGCAATATGAGGTGGAAGGCCGCCTCGCCTATATCACCATCAACCGCCCCGCCAAGCGCAATGCTCTCAGCGCCGACGTGGTAACCGAGTTGAAGCAGGCCTTTGAGGCCGCCGAAGCCGATGAAGATGTTAAAATCGTGATTCTGCGCGCCAGCGGCGACGTGTTCTGCGCCGGTGCCGACCTGAAGTATCTGCAAGAGCTACAAGCCAATACGTATCAGGAAAACCTGGCCGACAGCACGCACCTCATGCAGCTGTTTCACCAGATATATACGCTCAAAAAAATCGTTATCGGGCAGGTGCAGGGCCACGCCCTGGCTGGCGGCTGCGGCCTGGCCGCGCTCTGCGATTTCACTTTTGCCGTGCCCGAAGCCAAATTTGGCTTCACCGAAGTAAAGCTGGGCTTTTTGCCCGCCATCGTGAGCGTATTCTTGGTGCGCCGCCTCGGCGAAGCCCGCACCAAACAGCTGTTGCTGAGCGGCGACATCTTCACGGCGCAGCAAGCCCTTGACTATGGCTTAGTTACCTTCCTGGCTGAGCAAGACGAGCTGGCCGATACCGTGCGCGAGTACGCCCTGCGCCTAGCTCGCGAAAACTCGGGCAGTAGCATGGAAATGACCAAGGAACTCATTGCCCAACTGCCCGCCCTAAGCCTCGAAGAAGGCCTGCGCTACGCCGCCGAGCGCAACGCCGACGCTCGCACCACCGACGACT
>JAKONR010000233.1 GCA_022701825.1 Hymenobacteraceae bacterium
CCATTCCGAACAGAGTCGTTAAGCCCCGGTGCGCCTATGGTACTGCCTTCACCGGTGGGAGAGTCGGTCGCCGCCAACTTTATCGTAGCGCCCCCTGCTTCGCTTTTACCAGCGACCAGCAGGGGGCACTTTGCGTTTATGAGCCCCTTCTACTAACTATGCATAAGAGCATTTGGTGCTTCTTTACGATGTAGTAAGAGAGTACACAAGATTGGTTCGGGACTGACTAAATTTTAGGAGTATTGGTAGCTAGATAATTGTCCGAATTAACTGCTAGGGACAAATCTAGTACTTTTGGAGTTACACAAGAGCTTGAAAGTGCAGGCTGCTTGAACTAATAATTATGCAGTTTTTATATCCAGGCTTTCTGTGGGGCTTGTTGGCGGTAGGTATTCCTATTGCTATTCATCTACTACAACTGCGGCGGCCACAGCGTGTACTGTTTACGAATACTGGTTTCATCAGGGAGGTAGAACTTACTACTACACGGCGGCGGCGTTTGCAGGAATTGCTGGTGTTGCTCGCCCGAGTATTGGGAGTTATTTTTTTGGTTCTAGTCTTCGCTCAGCCCTTTCTGCCAGCGCAACGTGCGTCTGAACATGGGAATAATATTGATGTACTGCTGGATACCTCGCCTAGTATGCAGATACCGGGAACAAGCCAGCGGCCGTTGTTGCAGGAGACGGCAATAGTAGCCACTGTTTTAGGTAAAAATGCTGGGCTTGCTTCACGCTTCCGATTGCTTGGGCAGTCAAACAGAGTGCTTACGCAGACTGCTTATTTAAGCCAGGTAGCTAGCGTGCGCACCTCGGGCCAGCAACCGAATTGGGCGACCACACTTGCTCAAAATGCTGTGTCGAAATCAGCTAGGGAGCCACTCTATGTGTTTTCTGATTTTCAGCGCAGTGCCCGCAGCAAAGAGGCGTTGCAAGCGATACCCAAAAACCGTGAGGTAGTACTGCTGCCCCAGTTGGCGCAGCCAGTAGCCAACGTGTACGTGGATAGCGTGTGGCTGGAGGATGCTTTTGTACGAACCCGCACCAATATCAGCTTGCATATTCGGTTGAAGAATGGTGGAAGCGTGGCCAGTGCCGACTGCCCGGTGAAGGTGCGGCTAGGAAAGCAGCAAGTAGCTGCTTTTAGCACAACGCTGGCGGCGGGCCAAGCCACTACGACCGTGGTGCAGTTGCAACTGCCTGACCAGCAACTAGCACTTGGGCAAGTAGTAACCGAAGACCGGCCTGCCAGCTTCGATAATACATTCTACTTCACCTTGCAGCCCACGGCTACCATCCAAGTAGTAGAGCTTGGAAATGAGCCGGTGGCTAAGCAAGCGTACGAAGCGGAGCCACTATTCGCATATTCTTTCGCACAGCCCCGACAAGTTAATTTCAGCCAACTGGAGCGCGCTAACTTGGTGCTAGTGCGTGAAGTGACAGCTGTCGATGCTGGTTTGCAGCAGGCGTTGGTGACCGTGGTACGCCGTGGGGGAAGTGTGGTGCTGGTGCCACCGGGCACTGATGGCGGGCGCGAGGCAACTTTACAGTTGCTGCGAGCGCTGGGGGTGGCTGGCGCACAGTGGAATACTGCCCCCACTCCCGTGCTACAAGAAGTAGCTATGCCAAGCCCACGCAACCCATTTTTTCGGGATGTTTTCGGGCCGCAGCCCCGGCAGGCCGTGTTGCCACAGGTAGCTCCTGTGCTGAGTCTGGGGCGCAGTGGAACAGATATTTTGCGGCTGCGGGATGGCGACAGCTACTTGGCAGAGTTTCGCAACTCGGGTGGGGCGGGGCGCACCTATGTATTCACGGCGCCGTTCAGCAAGGCATATGGCGATTTTACGGCGCAGGGTTTGTACGTACCAGTGCTGTATCGGCTAGCCATGCTGAGCTACCAAGCTAGCCAGCAGCCCGCGTACCGACTCAGCGTGCCAACGGTGGCGCTCGACCTAACGCCGGAAGGTATTGGCAAAAGGCCGCAGGAGGCGGCTTTTCGGCTGGTGCGCGACAGCCTGACGCTCATTCCGGCGCAACGGCTGCGCGGCACTAGCTTGCAGTTGGGGCTGCCAGCCGGGCTGAGCCAGCCCGGATTTTATGAGCTGCGGCGGCAAGGCAAGCTCGTAACTACGCTGGCCTTCAACACCGACCCGCAGGAGTCGAAGCTGACGGCCTATTCGGCAGCAGAGCTGCGGCAATTAGTTGGCCCCGAGCATCCCAATGTGCAGGTGCTCGACGCCACCGCCGGGCCGGAGACCCTGTTGCGCTATCGCGCTGAGCAGGCCGGCCGGCCCCTGTGGCGTTATTGCCTGCTGGCAGTGCTGGCGTGCTTGCTGGCCGAGGCGCTTTTGCTGCGTTTTGGGCGGCCCCAGGCGGTGGCCCGGCCGGTAGTAGCAGCGTAGCGAGGCCGCTCCCTCGGCGGGTTCGTATCTTGCCGGCTGGTTACAAATCGTAGGATAATGCCTTTAAATGAACTGCCCAAAAGCCAGCCAACCGCTTCGGGTTCGGCAGCCGTGGGGCGGCTGGCCATGCGCTTTGGCGTAGGGGCCGGCATTGTGTGCGGCCTTTGGCTACTGTTTCTGCACTTCACTAACAACGAACCCTTTAGCCCCAAGCAGATAATGGGGCTTCTGGTAGTGCCCTTTGCGGCGGCGGGTAGCCAGTGGCTACTGCGCCGCGAGGCGGCCCCGGCGCGGCCGGGCATCGGGCGCTCGCTGGCCGTGGGTGGCCTCACGGTGCTGCTGGCGGCCGTTATGGCGGCGGGTAGCGCCTGGGGGCTGGCCCAGGTACTCGGCGATAAAGCGCTGGCTTACAGCCGGGCCGAACTGGTGGAAATAACCCGCGTGCAGCAAAATTTGCGCCCCAAAGAAAAGCGCAACGCCCGGTTTGAGCAGCAGGAATTGGCCCAGGCGCAAGCGCTGTCTACGACTGACCTGGCGCGAGCTACTTTTACCTGGACTCTACTCCTTGGGATGCTGGGGGCCGTGCCGGCTGGTATATTTTTGCGCAAATAGCACGCAGCACTTCCAAAACTCTGAAATCGAATGGAAACTCAAAAGCCAGGGGTGAGCCCCATTGAAATTGCCATCAGGTACGGTCTATTGCTTGCCTTAGCAAGTGTTTTGGTCGACTTTCTAACGCGCGTTGCCGGGCTCAGCGTACTGGTGTATGGTATAGTAGCGGGCGTATTGGCGCTGGTGCTGGCGGTAGTGAGCATCGTGCTGGCCCACAAAGCTTTCAAGCGAGCCAATGGTGGGGTAATGACCTATGTCCAAGGCGTAATTATTGCCCTGATTATGCTAGTGCTGTCGAGCCTGGTAGCCGCCCTGTTCAACTACTTATACGTCAATTATGTGGACCCCGATTTTGTGGGGCGTATGAAAGATGACATGACTGCGTTTATGGAGCGCAACCGGGTGCCACAAGCCCAGATTGATGAGAGCGTCGCCAAATTTGATGATATGAACCCAACTCCGGCCAAGGCGTTGCTTAATGGCCTTAAAAATGGGTTGATAGGCGGCGTAGTACTCGGCGGAATCATCTCGGCGTTCACTAAGCGAAAGGCTGCTGATTTTGAATAAACAAGCTGCCTTTCCGGTGGAAATTTCCATTGTAATACCCCTGCTCAATGAGGCTGAGTCGCTGCCCGAACTCACGCGCTGGATACAGCGCGTGCTCACGGCGCGCGGACTCTCGTATGAAGTTATTCTTATCGACGATGGCTCGACCGACGATTCCTGGGCGGTAATCGAAGCGCTCGGCAGCCAGGACATGGCCCTGCGCGGCATCCGCTTCAACCGCAACTACGGCAAGTCGGCGGCCCTCAACGTGGGCTTTGGCCTAGCCCTGGGCCGCGTGGTATGCACCATGGATGCCGACCTGCAAGACTCGCCCGAGGAGTTGCCCGAGCTCTACCGCATGATAGTGGAAGACGGCTATGACTTAGTAAGTGGCTGGAAGCAAAAGCGCTACGACCCGCTGTCCAAAACCCTGCCTACCAAGCTCTTCAACGCGGCCACGCGGGCCATCTCAGGCATTCAGCTGCACGATTTCAACTGCGGCCTCAAGTCGTATAGTAGCCGGGTGGTGAAGTCGATTGAGGTCTACGGCGAGATGCACCGCTACATTCCGGTCATTGCCAAGTGGGCCGGCTTCAAGAAGGTGGGCGAGAAGGTGGTGCAGCACCAGGAGCGCAAGTACGGCGTCACCAAATTCGGGCTCGAACGCTTCGTATACGGTTTCCTCGACCTCGCCAGTATCACCTTCGTGGGGCGGTTTCGGCGGCGGCCTATGCATTTTTTTGGCACGTTGGGCACGCTCTCTTTCCTCATCGGCACAATACTGACTTTGTGGCTGGTAGGTGAGAAATGGTGGCTCGCCATTCACAACCTTAAGGCGCGCAGCGTCACCGACCAGCCCCTGTTTTTCATGGCGCTGGTAGCCGTGATAGTCGGGATGCAGCTCTTTTTAGCCGGCTTTTTGGGCGAGCTGGTGCAGCTAAACGGCCCCAAGCGCAACGATTATTTAATCAGGGAGACGCTACGGTGATTTTTTCAATTATCAATCATCACTTGCTGAGCAAAGGGTAGTCAAAAGCTGATAATTGATAACTGGTGACTGATAATTGAAAAATGAAAATCGTTATCATCGGTCCGGCTTACCCCCTGCGCGGCGGGCTGGCTACCTATAATGAGCGGCTGGCACGAGCCTTCCGGGCGGCGGGCGACGCAGTCCGCATCGTCACGTTTTCGCTGCAATACCCCAGTTTCTGGTTTCCGGGCCAAACCCAGTTTAGTACCGAAGCAGGGCCGGCCGACTTGGCTATCGAGGTCAGCCTCAACTCCGTGAACCCACTCTCTTGGTGGGCAGTGGGGCGGCGGCTGCGCCGCGAGCGGCCCGATTTGGTGGTATTTCGGTTCTGGCTGCCGTTTATGGGGCCGGGGCTGGGCACGGTGGCGCGGCTGGTGCGCGGCAACGGCCACACCCGCGTAGTAGCCATTACCGACAACGTGATTCCGCACGAAAAACGACCCGGCGATGGCCCGCTGACGCGCTATTTCCTCAGCGCCTGCGATGGCTTCGTCACTATGAGCCGCTCGGTGCTGGATGATTTGCAGAAGCTGGGTTTTCGGGCTAAGCCCGCGCTGTACCGGCCGCACCCGCTCTACGACAATTTTGGCCCGGCCAAGCCTAAAGCCGAGGCACTGGCCGCGCTGGGCCTAGACCCGGCATATCGGTACGTACTGTTTTTTGGCTTCATTCGGGCCTACAAAGGGCTGGATATCCTACTTGAAGCCATGTCCGATGCGCGGGTGGCGGCACTGCCGGTCAGACTCATCATCGCGGGCGAATTTTACGAAGACGCCGCGCCTTACGAAGCCCTCATCCAGAAGCTGAACCTGGAAAGCCGATTGGTGCGGGCCACCGATTTTATTCCCAACGAGCGAGTTGCCGATTATTTCAGTGCCGCCGACCTCGTGATTCAGCCCTACAAAAACGCCACCCAGAGCGGCGTTTCGCAGGTGGCCTACCACTTTGGCCGGCCCATGCTGGTGACCGAGGTGGGCGGCCTGGCCGAGCTCATACCCCACGGCGTGGTGGGCTACGTGGTGCCGCCCACGGCCCCCGCCATCGCCGAGGCGCTGGCCGATTTTTATATCAACAACCGCGAAGAAGCGCTCGCGCTCAACGTGCGGCACGAGGCCCGCAAGTTTTCGTGGGAAGTAATGGTGGCCGCCCTCAAAGAAGTAGGGGGCGTAGGGTAAGCTTTAGCTTGCCGGGTGGCAAACTAAAGCTTCGCGCTACATTATCTTGCCGGTACGCTTTCTTGCACTGCCGCGAATACCTTCTCGGCCGGCAAGTCCTCCATGCAACTGGTGCCCAGGCGGCAGGTGCCCCGGTAAAAGCACACGCATTGCTTGTTGGGCCCCACGAGCTGGCCCCGGCCGTAGAGGTCAAATTCGTGGGGGTTGAAGATGTTGTTCATCAAGATGGTAGCCTTGCACAGCGCAATGCTGATGTGCATGCCCATCGTCACCTGCGTCACCACGCCCTGCATCTGGTTCATCAGGTTGATAAACTGGGGCAGGGGGAAGGTGCCCAAATAGACGGCCCCGGTGGCCGTTTGCAGCTCCAGGTTGCGCGGGTGCTCGGCCTCGCCGCCCAGCAGCACGGGCGCGTAGCCGGCCGCTTGCAGGTCGCGTATGAGCTGAATCCACTTTTCGGTGCTCCAGAGGCGGGTAGTCCAGCGGTCGCCGCAGCCGGTATTCAGGCCGATGCGTGGGCCGGCGCTGGCGGGTGGCAGGGCGCTCCAGTCGTAGCCTTTGTCGTCGTGGGTATCAAAAACGTACTCTTCGCCCCGAAAATCGAAGCCGCACAGCTCAAAAATCTCCTGCACGTAGGGCTTGGTATTGCCGATACTGAGCTGGTCAAACACGCCGGTGAGGTACTTGTGCTCGGCCTGCTGGTTGATGGGCCACGCCACGCCGTCGTAGGGGCGCAGGGTGTAGCCGTATTTCTGCTCGGCTTGCACGTTGAGCAGCAAGGCGCAGGCTTCCTTCTCCTTATCAAGGTTGATGGCGATGTCAAAATGCCGGGCTTGCAGCTGCAACGCGCTGGCGTAGTCGAACTTTAGAATCTCCTCGACCTCGCGCTGTGGCAAGATGGCCGGCGTGAGCGTGAGCCAGGTGATGTAGCAGCCCGGATGCTCTTGGCGCAGCCGCCGCAGCAGCGGCGTGGTGCGGATGACATCGCCAATAGCCCCGAGCTTAATGAGCAGCACACGCTTCGTAACGGGCTCATACACCGGGCAGTCGCCGCACATGTAGCCGTGCTCTTTGTTGGGGCGGCAGGGCAAATCGCCGCGAAAGAAGCGGCAGTCGGGGCGAACGGGGATGTCGTGAAGAAACTCGGGCACGGCGCGAAAACGTAAGAATAGCTGGGGTCAAAAATAGCGGGCTTGGGCTTACCGCCCCACGTAGCCGCCCGGCGTAAGGCCACGCAGCTCGGCTTTCACGCGCTCGGGCACGTTGAGCTCCTCCACGAAGCCCGCGATGGTAGCGGCCGAAATGGCCTCGCCGGTGCGGGTGAGCTGCTTGAGGGCGTTGTAGGGGTCGGGGTAGTTTTCGCGGCGCAGGATGGTCTGGATGGCCTCGGCGAGCACGGCCCAGTTGGCTTCCAGGTCGCGTTGCAGGGCACTTTCGTCGAGGGCCAGCTTGCCCAGGCCGCGGGCGATGGCGCCGAGCGCGATGAGCAGGTGGCCCAGCGGCACGCCCAGGTTGCGCAGCACCGTCGAGTCGGTGAGGTCGCGCTGCAAGCGCGAAATGGGCAGCTTGGCGGCGAAGTGCTCCAGAAGGGCATTGGCCACGCCCAGGTTGCCCTCGGCGTTCTCAAAATCGATGGGGTTGACCTTGTGCGGCATGGCCGACGAGCCCACTTCGCCCGCCTTCAGCGTCTGCTTGAAGTAGCCGATGGAAATGTACTGCCACACGTCGCGGCAGAGGTCGATGAGGATGGTATTGAGGCGCTTCCAGCCGTCGCAAAACGCGGCCAGGTTGTCGTAGGGCTCGATTTGGGTGGTGGGAAAGGTGCGGCTCAAACCCAGCGTATCGCCCACAAACTGCCCGGCGAAGGCGTGCCAGTCGGTGCCGGGGTAGGCGGCAAAATGGGCGTTGAACCCACCCGTCGCCCCGCCAAACTTAGCCGAATACGGCACCTGGTTCAGCAGCGCCAGCTGCCCATCGAGCCGCGCCACGAATACTTGCAGCTCCTTGCCCAGCCGCGTGGGCGAGGCAGGCTGGCCGTGGGTGCGGGCCAGCATGGGCACTGCGGCCCAGCCTGCGGCCAGGGCGGCCAGCTGGTCGCGTACCTGCCCAAAACGCGGCAAAAGCACGTCGTGCATGGCCTCTTTCAGGCTCAGCGGAATGGCCGTGTTGTTGACATCCTGCGAGGTGAGGCCGAAGTGGATAAACTCCAGCGAATCAGCCAGCCCGAGCTTGGTAAACTCGTCGCGCAGGTAGTATTCCACGGCCTTCACGTCGTGGTTGGTCACGGCCTCGTGGGCTTTGATGCGCTGGGCCTCGGCTTCGCCAAACTGCTCATACAGAGCACGCAGGGCGGGAAAGACGGTGGCCGACACGCCCGCCAGCTGGGGCAGCGGCACCTGGCAGAGGGCAATGAAATAATCAACTTCTACGCGCACGCGGTAGCGCATCAGGGCCAGCTCCGAAAAGTAAGGGCCAAGCGGGGCGGTCTGGCGCTGGTAGCGGCCATCGAGGGGCGAAAGAGCAGAGAGCATAAAAGCTGGCTAAAACGGGTAATAAGCCCACAAAGCTAGTAGGGGCCGGGTAGCAGTGCCCCACCAGCTACCCAAAGCCGGGCTATTTGCGTAGAAAAACCAGAACCGAATAATCCTACCTTTGCGGCAATGCAGTTATCTATTGTTGCCAAAAAACGAATTCTTTACGTCCTGGGCGGCTTGGCAGCGGTGCTGGTGCTGGCGTTGATTGTGTTTCTGTGGAAGCGCCAGCAGCTGCTCAACTACGCGCTGGGCGAGGTAAAAACCCGCGTCGAGCGCAAGTACCCCGTGACCCTGACGCTGGGCCGCGCCCGTTTCACGGGCCTAAAAACCGTCGAAATAGCCGGCATGAGCCTGGTGCCTACCGCCGCTGCCAGCCCACAGGCTGCTGGCGACACCCTGTTCACGGCCCGCCGCCTGCAAGCCGGCCTCAGCCTGCGCTCGCTGTTTGCGGGGCGGCCGGTGTTCAGCGACGTGCAAGTGGACCGGGCCAACCTCACGGCCCACAAAGACGCCAGCGGGGCCAATAATTTCGACTTCCTGTTTAAGAAAAAAGGCGCCGCGCCCGTGGTACCCCGCGATACCGCGCAGGGCCGCAACTACGGCCTGCTGCTCAACCAGGTGCTCGAAGCCACCTTCCAGAGCGTACCCGGCGAGGCCGATTTTCGGCAGTTCGTGGTGAGCTACGCCAGCCCGCGCCACCAGATTTTGCTCGACATGCCGCGCCTCCGCTTCGAGGATGGCGAGGTGAATGGCCAGCTCACGGCCACCGTCGACTCGGTGGTGAACGAGCTGGGCGTGAGCGGCACCGTGGAGCCCGGCGACGACGCGCTGAACCTGCAACTATTCGGCGTAAAAAGCTCGGTGCAAGTGCCCTACGTGGCGCGCCGCTTCGGGGCGCTGGTTTCGTTCGATACCATTCGGGTGCAGCTAACGGGCAAGGAATTCGTGGCCGACGACAAAACTGGCGGCCAGCTCACGGTGCGCGGCTCGGTAGCGGCCCGCAATTTTAGTTTGTTTCATAAGCGGCTGGCTTCCGAAGACATCGTTATCCGGCAGGGTGAGCTCGACTTCGTGGCCACACTGGGCCGGGGCACCGCCTCGCTCGACCCTGGCACGCGCGCCATGCTCAACCAGATAGTGGTGCACCCCGAAATCGCGGTGCGCCTCAAGCCCCGGTTGGCCGTCAGCCTCAAGGTCGATTCGGAGCCCACGGCAGTTAACGCCTTTTTTAACTCGCTGCCCACCGGTATTTTCGATGTGGTGGCTGGCACCCAGGGCACGGGCACACTGGCCTACCACCTGGCCGCCAGCGTCGATATGGCGCAGGTCGATAGCCTCAAGCTCAGCTCATCGCTGGTGCCAAGCAAAGATTTCAGCATCACGCGCTTTGGCAAGGAAGACCTGAGTATGATAGAGCGCGAATTTCCTTTTACCGCCTACAACGACAAGGGCGACTCGCTGCGCACCTTCACCGTCGGCCCAAGCAACCCCGATTTTACGCCCTACGCCGAGGTGTCGTCCTTTTTGCCAGCCGTTATTCAGACCACCGAAGACCCGCAGTTTTTCCGGCACCACGGCTTCATGGAAAAAGCCTTCGTGAGCGCCGCCATTGCCGATATTAAGGAACGGCGCTTTGCCCGCGGCGGCAGCACGCTGAGTATGCAGCTGGTCAAAAACGTGTTTTTGAGCCGCGAAAAAACCATCGGCCGCAAGGCCGAGGAAATGCTACTGGTCTGGCTGTTAGAAAACTGGCTCGTGGCCCGCACCCATACGCTCACCAAAGAGCGCATGTTTGAGATTTACCTCAACATCGTGGAGTGGGGGCCCACCGCCTATAAGTGGCCCAGCGGCAAGCGCGGCGTGTACGGCGTGCGCGAGGCCGCACTGTTTTACTACGCCAAGCAACCCAGCGAGCTGAATCTGGGCGAGTGCCTGTACCTGGCCAGCATCATCCCTAAGCCCAAATACTACCGCGAGTCGTTTAACGTGTACGGCGAGCTGCGGGGCTCCACGCGCTGGTTTTTTCGCTTCATCGCCGATATTATGCAGGATAAGGGCCTGCTAACGCCCGCCCAGCGCAACAACCTTAACTACTCGGTGAGTTTGCAAGGGCCAGCCAGCAAGTACATCGTGCGGGCCGTGCGCGACACCACCCGCACCGTGCAGCCCGGCGATACCGCCCAGTTTGCGCCGCTCAACCTTATCGACCTACTCAATACCGGCGCGCAGCCCGCGCCCACCGTGCCCGATGCTAGCGCACCCGCGCCGGCCCCCACGCCGCCCGCGCCGCGCTAGCGGCGGCCAAACTTCCCGGCCTGGTTTTTGGTTATCAGCCGCTTGCTTACTCTTAACCCCCAGCACTTCATGAAATTTACTGCCCTGGCCCTCGCGGCCGCCGCCACGCTCAGCCTGGCCTTCACTGCCCCAAAACCCGCCCCCATGAGCCCCTCCGAAACTGCCGCCGCGCCCGGCACCGTCTACGACTTCACCGTGAAGACCATCGACGGCAAAGACGTGAAGCTCAGCAAGTACAAAGGTAAAAAAATCCTCATCGTGAACACCGCCTCGAAGTGCGGCTACACCCCGCAGTACAAGGAGCTGGAGGAACTGTCGAAGAAGTACGCCGGCAAAGTGGTCGTGCTGGGCTTCCCTTCCGATAGCTTCAACCAGGAATTGGCCTCGAATGAGGAAGTGGCCTCGTTTTGTGAGAAGAACTACGGCGTAACGTTTCCCCTGTTCCAGACTGGCTCGGTGAAGGGCGATAATGCCCAGCCGCTCTACCGCTTCTTGGGCGATAAGGAGAAAAACGGCGCCGTGAGCGACGTGCCCACCTGGAATTTTTGCAAATACCTGGTCAATGAAAAAGGCCAAGTCGTGAAATTCTACCCCTCGAAAGTGAAGCCGCTGAGCGAGGAGCTGGTGGCCGACATCACGAAGTAGGTTGTCGTTGAAATAGCATATGTCATGCTGAACGCAGGGAAGCATCTCTACCGCCTCGTTGCATGGTGCGGTAGAGATGCTTCCCTGCGTTCAGCATGACATACGTTTCTGTTCAGTATTAATTGCTCATTGAAATGTCTCCCTGGATTTCCGCTTTCCGTCCCCGCACCCTGCCGCTGGCGCTGGCCAGCATCCTCACGGGCGGCTTTTTGGCCAAGGCCAATGGGCAGTTCAACGGCGCGGTAGTAGCACTAGCGGCGCTCACTACCGTGCTGCTGCAGATACTCAGCAACCTCGCCAACGACTACGGCGACTCGCAAAACGGGGCCGATAGCGTGCACCGCCAGGGCCCGCAGCGCGCCGTGCAGAGCGGGGCCATCACGCCAGCCGAGATGAAGCGGGCCATGTGGGGTTTTGGGGCGGCGGCGCTGGTGAGCGGCGTGGCGCTGCTGCTAGTGGCGCTGGGCTTTGCGGGCGTGTGGGTACTGCTGGCGTTTTTCGTGCTGGGTCTCAGCGCCATTTGGGCGGCGGTAAACTACACGGCGGGCAGCAAGCCCTACGGCTACGCCGGGCTGGGCGACGTGTCGGTGTTCCTGTTTTTTGGCATCGTGGGCGTGTGCGGTACGTATTTTTTGCAAGCCCAAACCCTGCCTTTGGCTGTGCTGCTGCCCGCCGCCGCGCTGGGCTGTTTTGCCACGGCCGTGCTGAACGTCAATAACATCCGCGACATCGTGTCGGACAAGCTGGCCGGCAAAATCACGGTGCCCGTGCGCCTGGGGCCGCAGCACGCCCGCCGCTACCACTGGCTGCTGCTGCTGCTGGGCGTGGGCGCGGCCGTGGTTTACGTGGCGCTCACGTACCACTCGCCCTGGCAGTGGCTGTTTTTGCTGAGTTTGCCGCTCTTTCTCTTCAACGGCCGCCAGGTGTGGACCCGCCAAGAATCGATGAAAATTGACCCACTCCTCAAGCAAATGGCCATGAGCACCTTACTCTTCACGCTGCTGTTTGGCCTGGGGCAAATCATTTGACAATTATCGATTGTCAGTTATCAATTATCAGCCCGTCTGATGTGCCTTAGAGCAGGTGCGTCGGACGGGCTGATGACTGATAATTGACTTAAAAGTCTGCGTCTAAGCCCAGGCGCTGCTTCATTTCCTGCAAGGCGGGGTACTTTTCGGCCAGGTAGGCAAACTTGTCGTTGGAGGTATAGAGCTTGCGGCCGGTGGGCGCGGCGGTGGCTACTTCCGTTTGCACCGTGAGGCCGGGGTGGCCGGTGCGCCGCCGCAGCTCGGCCATAAACTCGGCCCGGAAGTCGTTGAACTGCACCACCTGCACGGGGTTATCGACGGTGAGCGTGATAACGTGGTCGGCCCCCGCCGACACCGGCCGATTCAGCACCATGTAGTCGCTCATCTTGTCCTGGGCGCGGCGCTCGTCGGTGAGCTGCTTCCACACCTGTTGCAGCAGTTCGGGCGCGATGGGCGGCAGCGGGCCGGTTGGGGCGGCAGGGATTTCTGGTTTCTGGTTTCTGGTTTCTGGTTGGGTGGATGCAGTAACCGAGGGCGTGCCCACGTCGCGCAGGCCGGGCAGGCGGGTGCCGCCGCTAAGGCTGGGCAGCTTGGGCAGGGCCGGGATGGTGGCCGGCGCGGGGGCGGGGCTGGGGCGCACGTCGGTGGGCCGGTGGTTGGGTTCCAGGCCCTGCATACTCGGGCGGCCGGTTTCAACGTGCGGCGAGGTGTCGCGCACCTGGTGGCGCGGCGTCACGGGCTCCATGGGCGCGGCCTCGATGCTGGGCGTGTCGTGCAGCTCCGTCACACCATTTTCGACGGGCAGCGGCTCGGGGCCATCGGCCGGCGCGGGCGCGTGGACCAGGGTTGTCGGTAACGCTTGGGTTGCTGGTTGCTGGTTACTGGTTTCCGGTTGTGGGGTAGGCGCGGGGGCGTAGGCGGCCGGCCGGTCTTGGGCAGCGGCCGGGGCGGTAGGGGCCGCGTAGCCGTTGCCACTCGCCGCCGCTGGCACGGCGCCAGTAGCTAGGCTGCTAGTTTTTTTTTTAGCCTCGCCGTTCGCGGCCGGCGTAAGGTCGCGCACAAACTGCACGGCCCCATTGAGGTACGCCAGCTTCATGAGCGCCAGCTCCACGTGCAGGCGTTGGTTTTTGGCCTGCTTGAAGTCGCGGTCGCACTGACTCACCAGGTTCAGGGCCGAGAGCAGGAAGGGGAGGGGCGCGGCCTGCGCCTGCCGCACGTACTGCTGCCGAATGTTGTCCGACACCTCCAGCAGCTGCACCGTCACGGGGTCTTTACACACCAGCAGGCCGCGCAAGTGCTCGGCCGTGCCCACCACGAAGTTGTGCAAGTCGAAGCCCTGCTGCATCACCGAATCGAGCAGCAGCAGCGCGGCCGACAGGTTTTCGCGCAGCAGCGCCTCCACCAGCCGAAAGTAGTAGTCGTAGTCGAGGATGTGCAGGTTTTGCACCACCTCTTTGTAGGTCAAGTTGTTGCCGGCAAACGTTACTTGCTGGTCAAACATTGAGAGCGCGTCGCGCAGGCCACCGTCGGCCTTCTGGGCCAGCAGGTGCAGGGCGTCGTCGTCGGCCGTTACGCCTTCGCTGGTGGCCACGTAGCGCAGGTGCTCCCGAATGTCTTCGACCTTGATGCGGTTGAAATCAAAAATCTGGCACCGGCTCAGGATGGTGGGGATAATCTTGTGGCGCTCGGTGGTGGCCAGAATAAAGATGGCGTAGTTTGGTGGCTCCTCCAGCGTCTTAAGAAAGGCATTGAAGGCCGCGTTCGAGAGCATGTGCACCTCGTCGATAATATAAATCTTGAAGCGACCCTGCTGCGGCGCATAGCGCACCTGCTCGACCAGCGAGCGAATGTCCTCGACCGAGTTATTCGACGCCGCATCCAGCTCGTGCACGTTGAAGGAGGCGTTTTCCTGAAACGCCACGCACGAGGTGCACTGCCCGCAGGCCTCGGCCTCGGGCGTGAGGTTAGTGCAGTTGATGGTCTTGGCCAGAATGCGGGCGCAGGTGGTTTTGCCCACGCCCCGCGGCCCGCAAAACAAGAAGGCCTGCGCTAAATGCTGGCTCTGAATAGCGTTTTGCAGGGTGGTGGTGACGTGCTGCTGCCCCACCACGCTCCGAAACGTGGCCGGACGATACTTACGGGCCGAAACAACAAAATTTTCCATAATCGATACGCCTACAAAGATACCATCTGATGTAGGGTAAGCTTTAGCTTGCCAGTGGTGGGTGGGGAAGGCAAGCCAAAGCTTACCGCACAGTAGCAACAAAAGCCGCTCGCAAAACATTTTCTTAACAGCGCACGTATCTTTGCACTCCGCCACTTGCGCCGGCAAGCTAAAGCTTACCCTACACGTGGCGGCACTCGTTCTTTCTAAAATTGGGGATGACCGGAATTGACAGCTTGCGCAAGTCGCGGGTAAGCGTGTCGGGAGTTGATGGAAGCTCTCCCGCCAAAAAATCTATCAAACAACAATCGGCGACTATTCGTACGCCATGGCTGC
>JAKONR010000239.1 GCA_022701825.1 Hymenobacteraceae bacterium
GCAGCCATGAGCGTTGACTAAGCGCGTGAGCACCTGCACGACGCGACTGGCAGGCAAGGAAAAGTCAATTTCCACGCCCAGGAGTTGGCGGTTGTAGTCGTCGAGCACATTTAGCGTGCGAAACCGGCGACCATCGGTCAAGACATCGCTCGTAAAGTCGAGCGACCAGTATACGTTGGCCGTCGTGGGCACGGCTAAGGGCTGCTTTACGCGGGCGGGCACGCGCTTTTTCAGACGCCGAGGCAGGTTCAGCGCCAGCGCTCGCTAGATGCGTAGCGTGCGTTTATAGTTGATTACGAGTCCGTTTTTGCGCAGGCGGTGATGCAGCTTCCAGAAGCCCCTGCCCGGATGCCGCCCACTCAATGCCCGCAGTGCTTGCTGCACGGGCTCATCGCTACGCCTGCGATAGCTGCCACGCGCCAGCCCCACCAGGGCACACGCCCGGCGCGGGCTCCAGCCTTTGCTTACTACGCCCCGCGCTGCCTGGCGTCGCGCCGCAGGGCTGGCTACTTTTTTCGCAGTATCCTTGATGGCCTGATTCTCTAAGCTCAGGTCGGCGAACCTCTGCTTCAGTTTTCGATTCTCTTCTTCCAGGTGCTTGAGCCGGGTGAGCTCCGCGACGCTGGCCCCAGCATACTTGCTTTTCCAGGCGTAAAATGTCGCTTCGCTCAACCCGTGCTCGCGCTCAACCCGTGCTCGCGCACAATCTGGGCCACGGTCTGCCCACTGGCTTGCTGTTGCAGAATGGCCACAATCTGGGCCTCGCTGAATCGTCCCTTTTTCATTTCTCAGTCGTCAGGTAGTGAAAGTTACGTCTTTCTCTATTCACTACTGGTGCTCGATTTGGGAAAGCGTACACAGCCACTGGAGCAGGATTGGCGCGCGAGCGAAGCGCTGCGGGCGCGCGATAAGGCGACGCTATGGGCGGCCAAAGCGGCCACTGCTCAGCGGGCGAAGTATTCAGAGTGGGCCGCGCACTATGGTTTTCCGTAGGGGGAGCCACATAGCGGTGTGCCCTTATTGGGCTAACTTAGTGTTGACAATCAGTAATATGTCGGCATGTCAGATGTGAGCAGCGGTATTAAGTATGCAGCTGATACCTCACTCAGAAGCGGTATGGGTGGGGTGATTTCTAGTAGGGACTCAACCTGCGCAGCTAACGTTATCCAAGCCTTTCTTAACCTAGCAGACTTTCCTTATCCTGCCAGAAAAGCTACCCCTTAGGCCCTAAAAAAACCCGGCTAAACGGCCGGGTTTTTTTAGTTGCTTTCAGGAAGCCGGGTCAGCTAGTGTCAACGCCACTTCAAGGGTTGACGACGAGCTTGAGCGAGCGGGCGGGTCCGGCCCCGGTCAGGCGGCAGGTGTAGACGCCCGCGGCTAGGCCCGTAGCGTCAAGCGGGCGCTCGAGCAGTTCGCCGGCAGCCAGGGGCCCCTCGTAGAGCGTGGCTACTACCTGACCCAGGGTGTTATAGACGCGCAGTTGCACCTGCTGACTCGCCTGCGTGGCGGTCAGGCGCACGGTGGCCGTGCGCATCACCGGGTTGGGGTAGGTGCTGAACTCGGCCGGGACCACTGCGGGCTCGGCAGCGGCCCTAGGCCCGGCAGCCAGAAACTGCGGGAACAGCGTGCCGTCGACCAGCGGGTAGAGCGGGTCGGTGGACGCGCCTGGGGTAGGGGTGGCGGCCAGGGCACCAGTGCGGGCGGCGCTGCTCGTAGTGGCGGCCGGGTTTTGGTTGAGGCGCACGCTCACGGTGTTGCCGTTAGCGTCGACCGTGGCCAAATCTAGGTCACCGTCGCCGTCGAGGTCAGCGGCGGCCACGCGTAGCGGGGCGCTGCCCACGGCCACTTCCTGGCTGCCGCTAAACGACCCTAGGCCGTTGTTGAGGCGCACGCTCACAGTGTTGCTGCCAGCGTTGGCCACCAGCAGGTCGAGGTCGCCGTCACCGTCCACGTCGGCCGCTTCCACGCTGGCGGGGTAGCGGCCCACGGCCAGGCTGGTGGTGCCCGAAAAGGCTCCTTGGCCATTGTTGAGGCGCACGCTCACCGTGCCGCTTTGGGTGGCGTTGGCCGTGAGTAGGTCGAGGTCGCCATCCGCATCCATGTCGGCCGCCGTGACGTGGGTGGGGTAAGCCCCCACGGCCACGCTGCCGGTGCCCGAAAAGACTCCTTGACCGTCATTGAGGCGGACGCTGACCGTGCCGCTGCTGCCGGCGTTGGCCATGAGCAAGTCGAGGTCGCCATCGCCGTCCACGTCGGCCGCTTCCACGCTGCTCGTGTTCGGGCCCACGGCCACGCTGGTGGTGCCCGAAAAGGCTCCTTGGCCGTTGTTGAAGCGCACGCTCACGTTGTCGCTGCCCAGGTTGGCGGCCAACAGGTCAAGGTCGCCGTCGGCGTCGAGGTCAGCGGCGGCCACGCTCATGGGGTACTGGCCCACGGGCACTTCCTGACCGCCCGCCAGGCCGCCGCGGCCGTTGCTGAGGCGCACGCTCACGGTGTTGCTGCCAGCGTTGGCCACTAGCAAATCCAGGTTGCCGTCGCCGTTGAGGTCGGCCGTGGTGAGGTGGGCGGGGTAGGCCCCCACGGGCAGGCTGCCGGCGCTCGTGAAGCTGCCCTGGCCGTTATTGAGCTGCACGCTCACCGTGCCATTGCGGGTAGCGTTGGCCGCAAGTACGTCGAGGTCACCGTCGTTATCTACATCGGCTAGGGCTACGCTGGCTGGCAGTTGGCCCGCCGCTAGGCTCGTACCGCTGCCGAAGGTGCCCGGCCCAAAGCCCGCCGCCGTAGTAAACTGGTACACGTAGGGCGTGGTGGTCGTGGTGCTGCTGGCCGTGGCGCGCACGGTGGCCGGGGAAGTCACGAAGACCACCTCACCGGGCCGGAAATCGGTGTTAGGGTCCAGCGTGATGGTGCGGCTGCTGGTGCTCACGCTGGCCGCCTTGCGCCCGCCGGCCTGGTGCGAGAATACGCGCACGTTTGCCGCCGTGGTGGGGTCCACGTTCTGGTTATACGTCAGGGCCACGGTAGTGGCGCGCGGAGCGGCCAGGGCATTAGGAGCGGGCGCGGTGCTGGCCACGGCCAGCGTGGTGGGCGTCGGGCCGGGCGAGGTCAGCCGCTGGTTTACCGTGATGGTAAAATCCTGGCTGGCCGTGCCGCCGCAGCTGGCGGCCGTGGCCGTGACCACGTTCGCACCTACCGGAAAACGGTAGGGCGAAGTAATCGGCTGGCCGTTGAGGGTGTAAGTAATGACCGGGGTTGGCTGGCCGCTGGCCGCCGCCGCAAAGCTCACGCTGGCCGTGCTCTGGCCAACGTCCGTGAGCACGTACTGGTCGGCGGGCGCGGCGAGCGCCGGGGTTTCGCAGGGCGTGGTGAAGCTAATCGGGGCCGCGCTGGCGGCCTGGCCGCCGCAGGTGCTGGCCACGGTCAGCACGTAGGTGGTATTGGGCACCAGGCCATTCAGCGTCAGCGGCGAGGCGCTGCCGGTTACGGTCTGGGTTGCGCCGCCGCTGGGCGCGTAGGTGGCGGTGTAGCCACTGGCCGCGTTGCTGCCCGTAAAGGTGATTTGGGCCGAGGTGGGCGTGAGGCCGCCCACGGCCACGGCCGTGGGGGCCGCGCACGCGGCGGGCTGCACGGTGAGGCTCACCGTGGCCGCGCTGCTGCATAGCGCCGGCGTGCCGGTGTCGCAGGCCTGGTAGGTGAAGCTGTCGGGGCCACTGTAGCCGGTCGTGGGCACGTAGGTAAACGAGCCATTAGAGTTAAGCGTCAGCGTGCCGTGGGTGGGCTGGCTGAGCGCGGTGGCCGTGAGGCCGGTGCCCGTGTCGTTGGTGAGCACGTTGCCGCTGAGCGCGGTATTAAAAGCCGTGGTGTAGGCATCAGGATTGGCGACCGGCGCGGCGCGCACCACGAAGGGCAGCCCGTTGCTGACACCGCGGGGCGTGGTCACGGCCACGGTATAGGTGCCCCCGGCCAGGCCATTGGGCACCGTCACGCCCGTGAGGCTGGTATTGCTGGCCACCACGTAGCCGGCCGGCACGGGCGTAGCCGCCCCGCCGCCGCTGGGCACGAAGGTGATGGCCGTGGTGCCACCCAGGCCGGTGCCCACGATGCTGAAGGTGCTGCCCACCGGCCCGGTGCCGGGCACGAGGCTGCTGAGCACGGGCGCAGGCGACTGATTGAGCAGCACGCTCACCGTGTTGCTTCGCCCGTTGGCAGCCAGCGCGTCGAGGTCGCCGTCGCCATCGAGGTCGCCCAGGGCCACGCCGCCGGGCTGGCTGCCCACGGCCACATCCTGGCTGCCCGAGAAGGTACCGCCCTGATTGAGGCGCACGCTTACGCTGCCCACGTTGCTGTTACTGACATTAGCCGTGAGCAAGTCCAAGTCGCCGTCGCCGTCCACGTCGCCCAGGGCCACACTCAGGGGGGTGGCGCCCACGCTCACTTCTTGGCTGCCCCCGAAGGTGCCGCCCTGGTTGAGGCGCACGCTCACCGTGCTGGTGCTGGTATTGGCGCTGGTGCTGATGCTGCTCCTACTGTTCGTCACCACAAAATCCAGGTCCGCGTCGCCGTCTAGGTCGCCCACGGCCAGGCTGCTGGGGCCAAGGCCCACCCCCACGTCCTGGCCGGTGGTGGCAAAAACGCCGCTGCCGTCGTTGAGGCGCACGCTCACCGTGCCGGCGCTCTGGCCACTTTGCGCGCCGAGATTAGTGGCCAGGATATCCAGGTCGCCATCGCCGTCCACGTCGGCGGCCGCCACTGCGTTGGGGGCCGTGCCCACGCTCACGCTGCGTGGGTTGCCGAAGGCGGCGGCGCCGGAGTTGAGGTACACGCTCACCGAGTTGCTGCTCGCATCAGCCACCAGCACATCCAGGTCGCCATCGGCGTCGAGGTCACCCACGGCCAGGCCGCGCGAATTGGTGCCCGCCCGCAGGGTGGGGCCGCTGCCAAAAGTGCCGGCCGACCCGCCCTGCGCCCCGCCCTGGTTGATGCGCACGCTCACTGAGTTGCTGCCGGCCACCAGCAAGTCCAGGTCGCCGTCGCCGTCGAGGTCGGCCAAGGCCAGGGCCACCGGATTACTGCCCACGCTTACGTCTTGGCCAGTGGTGGCATAAGTACCCGCGCCCTGGTTAAGGCGCACGCTCACGGTGCTGCCGCCCGCGTTGGCGGTCAGCACATCCAGGTCGCCATCGCCGTCCACGTCGCCCGTGGCCACGGCATTGGGCTGGCTGCCTACCCCCACGGAGCTAGCGGCGGCAAAGGTGCCCGAGCCCGCCCCGGCCTGGGTCGTGAACTGAAACACGCGGGCCGGGGCGGCCGTGCCGTCGGTGGCGCGCACCGTGGCCGGGGCCGTCACCAGCACCGTTTCGCCAGGCCGGAAATCGGTGCTGGGGTCCAGGGTAATGGTGTTGCCGCTAGCGCTCACGCTGGCGGCCTTGCGCCCGCCGGCCTGCTGCGAAAAAGCCCGCACGCCCGCGGCCGTGGCCGGGTCGATGGGCTTCGGATAAGTAAAAGTGAGGTTGGTGCCCGTTGGGGCCGCGTTGGTGTTACGCGCCGGATTGGTGACGAGGCCGCTGGGCGCGGGCGCGGGCAACTGGTTGAGCACCACGCTCACCGTGCTGGTGCTGGCCGTGGTGCCCGCGTTGGCGGCCAGCGCGTCGAGGTCGCCGTCGCCATCGAGGTCGCCCAGGGTCACGCCATACGGCGCGGTGCCTACGCTCACCTCCTGGCCGCCCGCAAAGAGGCCATTTTGGTTGAAGCGCACGCTCACCGTGCCCACGCTGCCGTTTCTGCTGATGTTGTTATTGTTGGCGGTCAGCAAATCCAGGTCGCCATCGCCGTCTACGTCGCCCAGGGCCACGCTCAAGGGGGTGGTGCCTACGCTCACTTCCTGGCTGCCCCCAAAGGTGCCGCCCTGGTTGAGGCGCACGCTCACCGAATTACTGTTGCTATTGGCCACCACAAAATCCAGGTCGCCGTCGCCGTCCGCATCGCCCACGGCCAAGCCGGCCGGGTTGATGCCCACGCCCACGTCTTGGCCGGTGCTAGCAAACACGCCCGCGCCCTGGTTGAGGCGCACGCTCACGGTGCTCGCACTGCCCAGGGTGCCAAAGTTGGCGGTCAGCAAATCCAGGTCGCCGTCGCCGTCCACGTCGGCCAGGACCACGCCGTAGGGCGCTGTGCCTACGTTCACGCCGCGCGCCGTGCCGAAGGTGCCGGGACCGTTGTTGAGGTACACGTTGGCCTGGCTAGTGCCCGCGTCGGTCACCACTAGGTCGAGGTCGCCGTCGGCATCCACGTCGCCCACGGCCAGGCCGCGCGAGCTGGTACCCGCCCGCAGGGTAGTGCCGCCCCCGAAAGTGCCGGCCGCCCCACCCTGCGCCCCACCCTGGTTGAGGCGCACGCTCACCGAGCTGCTGCTGCCGTTGGCCGTCAGCAGGTCGAGGTCGCCGTCGCCGTCCACGTCGCCCAGGGCCAGGGCCACCGGGCCACTGCCCACGCCCACGTCGGGGTCGCTGCCAAAGGTGCCCTGGCCCTGGTTGAGGCGCACGCTCACGGTGCTGCCGCCCGCGTTGGCGGTCAACATATCTAGGTCGCCGTCGTTGTCGATATCGCCCACGGCTACGCCGTAGGGCGTAGGGCCGACCGCCAGCGAAGTAGCGGCCCCAAAAGTGCCCCCGCCGGCCCCGGCCTGGGTCGTGAACTGGAACACGCGGGGCACCGCCGCCGCGCCATTGGTACCCGCCACCGTGGCCGGCGCAGTCACGAAGACCGTTTCGCCGGGCCGGAAATCGGTGTTGGGGTCCACCACCACGGTGTTGCCGCCGGTGGCATAAGCGCTGGCTTTGCGCCCGCCGGCCTGCGCCGAAAACACGCGCACGCCCGCCGCCGTGGCCGGCGCGATGGGCTGGCTATACGTCAGGGTGACGCTGGTGCCGCGCGGGGCCGAGTTGGTGTTGACGGTAGGACTGGTACTCGTGATGGTGGGCGCCTGGGCCCCAGCCCCGAGGGGCAGGACCAGCGCCAGCAGCAGGCCCAGGGGGCACTGGCCAGCGGCACGCGGAAGTAGGGGTAAGTTCATAGTCAGGCAGCAGGGAGAAATGAGCGGGAAAACCTTGATTGACTTTATCAAAGGTCTGGCTGGCTTTATCCGGGCTGCAAGCATTTCACTACCCCTAAACAGGGGGGAGAGGGAGCTTTTTTAGGTGGGTGCGGTGCCCCCAAACCCCGCTCACACCTGCACCGCCAGCTCGTAGTGGTCGATGGTGGGCGTACCGTCGAAGTGAGGCTGCAAGTGAATTAATGCCCGCTGCAATTCCTTACTGGTTTCAGCGGCGGCGCGGTGGGCTTCGCTGTCCCAGAGCATCACGGCCAGGCAGCGATTAGTGTCGGCATTGGTCAGAAAGCGGCTGGTAACATAGCCGGGCTGCTGCCGGAGCACCGGCCCCACTTCGGTGCGGAACAGGTCGGCCATCTGCGGGGCAGCGCCGGGCTGAAGGGCTACTTGAAGAATCTGGGCATACTGCATGAGGGGGAAGAGAAGAATAAAGAAGAAAGAGGAGGTACTTATCAGCCCCGCAGATGCGCCAAAATCACGTCGAACACGACCGGCGCTTCTAAGGCATCGGGCAGCAGTTCGCGGTGGCGGCTCATCAGCAAGGGGCCCTCGCCGGGGGTAGCGGGCGGGCGGCCGTGCGAGCCGCCCACCAGGCTGGCATCGAGCGGAATAACGTCCATGAGCATCCGAAAACCGAGCTTTTTGCGTAGCACTTTCAGGGCTATTTTGGGCACCAGAAACTTGATATTCGGGTCGGTAAACATCTCGACCGGGTCGTAGCCGGGCTTGCGGTGGATGTCCACGATGCGGGCAAAATCGGGGGCCTTGGCATCGTCGAGCCAGTAGTAGTAGGTGAACCACGCCTGGGGCTCGGCCACCACTACTAATTCGCCGGCGCGCGGGTGGTCGAGGTGACGGGCAGCCTTTTCGGCGGAACCTAGTACCTCGGCCACGCCGGGCACCTGAGCTAGCAGCTCGCGCACGGCAGCTACTTTAGATAAGTCATTGGCGTACACGTGCGCCACTTGGTGGTCGGCCAGGGCGAAGGCCTGGCAGGTGCCCGCATCGAGCAGCTCCAGGCCGCGCTCCTCGCGGATGGAAAGGTAGCCGTACTGGCGCAGCACGCGGTTGAGGTGCACCGGCTGCGACACGGGCGCGATGCCGTATTCGGAGAGGAAAATGACGGCCGCGCCCCGGCTCTCGAAGTACGTGGCCAATTCCTGGCACACCTGGTCGATTTCGCGCAGGTCGGTGTTCACGCGGGCATCGGCGGGGCCGTAGCGCTGGGCGTTGTAGTCGAGGTGTGGCAGGTAGACCAGCGTGAGCGTGGGGTCGTGCAGCCGGTCAACCTCGATGGCCGCCTGGGCTATCCATTGGCTCGATTTAATGGTGGTGCGCGGCCCCCAAAAGTCGAACAGCGGAAACGTGCCGAGCTTGTTTTCCAGGTGCGGGCGCAGCTCCATCGGGTAGGTGTAGCAATCCGGCAGCTTGCGGCCATCGGCCAGGTACTGGGGGCGCGGCGTCACGGTGTAGTCGGCGGTGCTGTACATAGCGTACCACCAGCAGATATTGGCGCAGGTAAAGGTGGGGTCTTGGGCCCGCGCCACCTCCCAGATTTTGGGGGCTTCAATCAGGTGGTTCGACTGCCGCCACAGCCGGGGCTCGCACTCGTCGCGGAAGTACCAGCCATTGCCCACGATGCCGTGCTCGCTGGGCCATTTGCCGGTAAGGTAAGTAGCCTGCACCGAGCACGTAACGGCGGGCAGCACGTGCCCCACGGGCACTACCTTGGCCTGCGCCGCCCACTGCGTGAGAAACGGCGTATGTACCCCTAGGGCATTAGGCGTCAGGCCTACTACATTGATTACGACGGTCTTTTGCATAACAATTAAGCGGCCGTAGCAGCCGAAATAACCGCGCCCGGCCCGGTGGCCGGCACCAACTGCGCCTGCACCCAAGCCAGCTCCCGCACAATGGAGCCAACCAAATCCTGCTTGATGGCCGCCGGCAGCACGTCCCAGGTGTAAGTCTCGACTTCCAGGTAGGGCGTAAATGCCTGCTCAGCCAGCAGCCGCAGCACCTCATGAGTGGCGGCCTGGGTGGACTCCAGCCGCTGGTAGCGCGCCAAAAACACCGGCACGTGAAAGTGCGCCCGCCACTCGCGCGCCGCCGCCGCGCCGATGTGCGGCAGGGCCGCCGGCAGGTCAGGGTACTGCGTCAGGGTGTCGTCGGCGTTGCGCACCACTACCTGGTGCAGGTAGGTGCCTTCGGCAAAGGCCCCAAATTCCTGCGCCAACGCCTGCCGCCCGGCCGGGGCGGCGGGCAGGTCGGCCTTCAGGGCCGCGCTCAGCTGCAACCGGCCCACCTGGATGCCGGCCGCCCGCAAGCGTGTCAGCACCGTGGCAGGCGCTTCGTAGGCCAGCGCAAAGTGGCACACGTCGTAGCACAGCCGCACGTGGTCGCGCACGGCCCGCGCCGCTTCGGCGGGGGCTAGCCCAAGCTGGCTTTGCAGGTGCGCGCTGGCGGCTGGCAGTAGGTGATATAGGTAGTAGTCAGTGAATTCGGCCGAGGTTTCGAGCAGGCCATCGGGCTCGGGCTCGATGTCGAGGTGCACGAGCCGGCCGGTGGCGCGGCGTAGCTGCACCAGCTCGGCCACCAGCGCGGCGAGGTGCTGCGTGCTTTGCGCTAGCACGGCCGCGGTGCGGGTCGCGTCGCCCGCTAGCCAGGGTTTGTAAGAGAGTGGCGAGGTCGAGACGCCGCCGCTGAGGCCGGGCGGCAGCAGCGTGGCCAGCAGCCGCGCCAGCCGTAGGGTGTAGTCCAGGCGGGCGCGGGTGGTCCAGTCGGGCTGGTGCACGTCGTCCTTCACCACCGTGCCCTGAAAGCTGCCGAAAGGAAAGCCATTGATGAGTGGCACGTAGAGATTGTGCCAGGCCAGCCAGGTCTTGAACTCGGCCAGCTTACTGCCCTGCGCCAGCTCCCGGCTGGCCCTGTCCGAGAGCCGCAGGCCGATGGCAAACGGCTGGCCCGGCGCTACCCGGTCGCGCACGGGCAGCAGGTGCATTTGCAGGCTCTCAAACACGGCCGTCCAGCTTTCGCCGGGGTGGATATTGGTGCAGTACATCAGGTGGACGCCGGGGGAGATAGTCACGGGAGAGAAGGTTTTGGGTAAGGGACAGCAGTTGCGCGAACTTTGTAGTCCGCGTTTTTTTGGTCGTGCTCCGGTTAGCCGCGGACTACAGAGTCCGCGCAACGGTGGCCTTAAGCCGCTGGCACCAAGCTGTACTGCTGCAAGCGCTGCACGGCGTCCGCCATCAGCGCCTCGTCTATCGTGTGCACTTCCAGGCCCTGGCCAATGCCGGTTAAGAGCATGATAGTGAGCTGGCCGCCCAGGTGCTCCCGAAATTCTTGCAGCCCGTGCAGCAGGCTGTCGGGGTGGCTGGGCTCGGTGAGGTGGGCCGCCATTTCGGGGGCGTAGAGGTCGAAGCCCAGGGCTTGCAGCAGGCCGATAATCGCGGCTAGGTCGGCGGCGGGCAGCAGCCCTAGCATGTGCGCGTACACCGAATCGAGGGCGATGCCGATGGCCACGGCCTCGCCGTGGCGCAGGTGGTAGTGGCTGAGCTGCTCCAGCTTGTGGGCCGACCAGTGCCCAAAGTCCAAGGGCCGCGACGAGCCTTGCTCGAAGGCGTCGCCCCCGGCGATGTGCTGCAAGTGCAGCTCGGCGCAGCGGTACACCAGGTGCTGCATGGGCGGCATGGCCCGCGCCGCTAGCGCGGCCGCATTGTCCTGCATAAAGCGGAAGAACGCCGTATCCTTAAGCAAGCTCACCTTCACGGCCTCGGCCATGCCGCTGCGCCAGTCGCGGTCTTCCAGGGTCAGCAGAAAATTATAATCGTTGAGCACGGCGAAGGGCGGGGCAAAATTGCCGAGGTAGTTCTTTTTGCCGAAGGCGTTCACGCTGTTTTTCACCCCGATACCCGAGTCGTTTTGCGAGAGCACGGTAGTCGGAATGCGCACGTGCCGGATGCCGCGGTGGGCCACCGAAGCCGCGTAGCCAACCATGTCGAGCACTGCCCCGCCGCCGATGGCGGCCAGGTAGGCGTGCCGGTCGAGGTGGTAGTCGTTGGTGGCGGCCAGCACTTGCTGCACCAGCGCGGGCTGGTTTTTGCACTGCTCGCCGCCCGGCACCAGCAACACGGGGCCGCTCAGCTGCAAGGCATCGGCGTGGGCGGCGCAGTAGTCGGCAATCTGCTGCGTCAGGTGCGGGTGGGCGGCGGCCACCTCGCTATCGAGGGCAAAAAACAGGCGGCGCGGCGGCCCGCCCGGCTCCGGGGCCAGGGTCTGGCGCAGCAGCAGGTTATCGGCCTCAAACAGCCCTTCGGTGAAGTGCACCGGGTAGGAAAACGACACCTGAAACTGCTGGTGAAGCGAGGAAATGAGCATGGGGAAGGAGGGGGGGAAGCTGTTGGCTGGCGCGGGGCTCTGCCCCGTGCCGGTTATTTGCTGGCCTCCGGCCAGCGACGTGCGCGAACGTTGCTGAGCTATAAAACGAACGTTTCCCGGCGTGCGGGCCAGAGGCCCGCGGATAGTAGACACGGGGCACAGCCCCGCGCCAGAAACCGTTTTTAAGCTGTATTGCAATTAATTAAGTGACCGCAAAGCGGCCGGCCAGCCAGCGCGAGAGCGGCAGCAGCGCCAGCACCAGCAGCCCGTACCACCAGCCGGCAAAGCCGGCGGCCACCGTGGCATCGAGTAGGATGAGGGCCAGTACGCCGGCGCGCACCGCCAGCCGCACATCGGGCGGGCGCAGCGAGCGCAGGGCATTCAGCAGGGGCGGAAAAACCATGGCGGCGAATAGCATCAGAAAGGGCAGCGCAACCCAGGTATGCGCCTGCGGCAGGCGCAGCAAGCCGAGCACACTGCTGATTACCAAGGCGTACAAGCCCACCGAAAGCAGCAGCACGCGCTTATCGCCGCCGTTGACCTCGCCGCGGCTAACGGCCGTGATGGCCGCGATGTACACCACCGGAATCAGGGCCAGGTACCAGAACTGCGCGGGCGCGCCCGGCACCGCACTGAGACCCAGCAGCAAGTTGCCGCCGCGGCACGCGCCCATGTTAAGCGGCCCCAGCAGCGGGTGGTGCTTGCCGCGCGCATCGTAGAGCACGGCCAGGCCCGCGATGGCCGCCGCCAGCCAGGCGCTGGTGGCCGAGGCCTGCGCCGCCGCCAAAATGCCGCCCAGCAGCAGCCCGGTGCCCAGCAGGCCCGCGCTGCGGCGGCTGGCCGCCCCGCGCGGAATGGGCCGCTCGGGCCGCTCCACCTGGTCGAGGTCGGCGTCGAACACGTCGTTGAGCACCACGCCGCCGCCGTAGAGGCCCACCGTGGCCGCCCCACCGCCCCCGAGGCCGCAAAACCCAGCAGAATATCCGCCACCGCCGTGATGATATTGGCGGGCCGCATGAGCACCACGTGGGCAAATACTCGGTTCATAAGCTGTTGATTATTAAATAGAGGTGCGCAATTGGTTTCCAGCCATCATGCTGAGCGCAGCGCAGCGGAGTCGAAGCATCTCTGCCGCTTCGTTGCTGGCGCCAGAGTTTAGTTCAGCGGTAGAGATGCTTCGACTGCGGCTGCGCCTTCGCTCAGCATGACGGCCGGACATTAGAAAGCAGTAACTTGCTGTCTAACAACAGGTAGTCATTAACTAATTACCAGATTATCGGCTGCCGTGCCGGCCGGCGCCTGGCCGCCGCGTAGAATGGAATTGCCGGAGTACTTCAGGCTTTGGTCGGCGGCGGGGGCGGCGAGCCAGTCGCTTTCCGGCATCTGGCCGCTTTGGCCGAAGGCGGCCAGGGCGTTGTCGTAGGTGACTTGCCGCACGGCTTCGGCCGAAATACCGCGTTCGAGCATCAGTTGGGCGGTTTTGGGCACGGCCAGCGGGTCGCTGATGCCCCAGTCGGCGGCGCTGTTGATGAAGATGCGCTCGGTGCCGTAGTGCTTCAAGATTTCGGTCATGCACTCGTTGCCCATCTTGGTGTGCGGGTAGATGGTGAAGGCCGCCCAAAACCCCTGTTCCAGCACGGCCTGCGCGGTTTCCTCGTTGTTGTGGTCCACTATCACCAGGCTGGGGTCGAGGCCGTGCTCGAGGGCCACGGCCATACTGCGCAGAGTGCCCTTTTTCTTGTCGGGGTGGGGCGTGTGAATCTGCACCGGCAGGTTGGCTTCCTTGGCCAGTTCCAGCTGCAGGCGGTAGTACTTGTCTTCGGCGGCGGTTTGGTCGTCGTAGCCGATTTCGCCGATGCCCACCACGCCCTCCTTGTACACGAAGCGCGGCAGCAGTTCCATCACCTGCTCGGCCAGGGCCTCGTTGTTGGCCTCCTTCGAGTTGAGGCCTGAGGTGGTCCAGTTACGCTGGACAGTTTAGGTCATTAAGCTGAAGGAGCTGTTGATGAGTGTGATACGGGGCCTGATAGTCAATACTGGAGTGCAGGCGCTCGTGCTTGTAGTAGTCAAAATAGTCAGCCACGCTGGTCTGCGTGTCAGCCAGGTCGGTAAACACAGACCAGTCACGCAGTTCGAGCAGTTCGGTTTTGAGGCGCGCCCACAGACTCTCGGCCTGGGCGTTGTCGTAGCAGTCGCCCCGGCGGCTGTGCAAGAGCTGGGCTTTGGCGTCGCGTCGTAGCGTTTTGTAGCCCGTGCCCACGTACTGGCCGCCCCGGTCGGAGTGGACAATCAAGCCGGGCGCGGGCCGCTGAGCGAGCAGGGCCCATTGTAAAGCCTTGGACACCAGCACCTACGGCATGTCAGCCCGCACCTGCCAGCCCACCACCTGCGTGCTGCACACGTCTTGAAAGGCGCAACAGTAGACCCAGTTCCCGTTGGCCAGGGGCAGATAGGTGATGTCGCTGACCCACACCCGATTGGCCTGGGTGGACTTGGGCTGGTCGAACAGCAAGTTCGGCGCGCACCGTTTGCCATGGGTAGAATCGGTCGTGCGCGGCACAAACGTTTTGGGCTGCAAGGCTTTGCGCGCCTGGCGGCGTAGCGCCGTGCGGATGGTCTGCCGCCCCACCTGGTGCCCCAACGCGCGCAGTTCAACGCGTAGGCGGCGGGTGCCGTAGCGACGCTGGTGCTCGTCAAAGACGTCGACCAGGGCCGTTTCCCGGGCCGGTTCGGCGGGGGCTACTGCGCTCGTCGCCGCCCCTTTTTGCCAGGCGTCGTAACGGCTGGGTACCACCCCGAGGGCCTGGCAAAGCCGCTGCGTCGGATAGTGAACGTGCTGCTGGTCAATAAACTGCAATAAACTCGCGGGGTCGGGGTGGTCGAGAAGATGGCGATGGCTTTTTTAAAATTTCCAACTCCTGCGCCAGGCGTTTGTTGGCCTGCCGCAGGGCGCGCACTTCGGCGGCCTCGGTGGGGTCTGCGGGCAAGGGTTGCTGGGCCGCCTTCTGCCAAGCATAAAGGCGCTTCGGGTCGATATTCAACGCTCGTGCGGCGGCCAGCGTGGAGCGGCTTTCGCTGGCCAAGCGCAGGGCTTCGGCGCGGAAGGCAGCCTCATAGCGCGGCCGTTTCGTAGAAGGGGCTTTTTCCATGGGATTGGGAAGTTAGCACCCTATTCTCTCCTATTTTACCCGACCACCTCAAGGCCTTGGGTTGCAGCGCATACAGGCCCCGGCGGCGCATCGCGGTGCGCAGGCGCTGCCGCCCCACGCGATAGCCCTTACGGCGCAGTTCGACGCGCAGCCGACGCGTCCCATAGCAACGTTTGTGCACCCCAAACACCTTGACCAACGCCGTTTCCCAAGCCGGCTCTGACTGATTTACTGCTTGATGATGAGCTTATTGCCAAGCATAGTAGCCACTGGCAGGCACCTGCACCAACTGGCAGAGCAGGCGCACCGGGTAGTGGTCCCGCTGCGCCTCGATAAAGCGGTAACGGCGCATTGGTCCGGTGTCTGCGAGAGCCTGCGCTTAAAACAGGTAACTGATGATGGTTTTTTAAAATTTCCAACTCCTGGGCCTGCCGCCGCGCCAAGGCCCGCAGTTGGCGCAACTCCGCCGCGGTGGCCGGGTCCAACTCTGCCCCACGCGCCGCGGCTACCGGCGTGAGCGCTTCCTTCCGCCACTCATAAATGCGTTTGGGGTCGATATTGAGGGCGCACGCCGCGGCTTGGGTCGAGCGGCTTTCAGCGGCCAGGCGCAGGGCCTCGGCCCGAAAGGCCGCATCATAGCGTCGGCGTTTGGTGGGTGCAGGGCTGTCTTTCATGACGTGCGAAAGGGAAGACCCTATTCTGTCCAGATTTACTCGACCATCTCAAACTGGCCTTCCACCTACGGCAGTTAACCTATTCTTATCCTACCTAAAAACGCATTGGATGAGGTCCTCAGACGGTGATAAGGAAGTATATATTTGTTCGTTATTTATTCCTTGTATGAAATACTCCTTACGCCAGTATTTGCTGCTCACTGCCTGGGCGACTCTTTACACCGGCTGCGCCGTTGCGCAGCCGGCGGTTACAAGTTTAATGCCTGGCCCCAACGGGCAAATAGGCCGTACTGGTACCGTAAACGTAGGCTTTTCCCGCCCGCTGCACGCGGCCTCGGCGGGGGCTTTGCGCGTTTTTAGCGCGCAACAGGGCGGCAAAAAAGCCGGTCAGGCCGCCGTCACGGCCAATCAGCTCAGCTTCACGCCTACTACCGGGTTTGTAGCCGGCGAGCCCTTGTCGGCGACGCTCACGACCGCCGCCCGCGACACCGGTAATGTGCCCTTGGCCCGGCCGCAGGTGTGGCAGTTCCAAGCCGCCGTGGCCAGTAGCACGGGCGTATTTACCCAGGTCGCCAATCTGATTACGGCCAGCCCCTCGAATGGGGGCGCGCTGGGGTCGGCGATTCACCTGGTCACGGGCGACCTGGATGGCGATGGCGACCAGGATATTCTCAGCGTGAGCAATGACGCTACCATCAGCATCCGGAGCAACGATGGAACCGGCCAGTTTTCTGTGCTGGCCGACCAACCCATCGCATATGTGCCGTCGGCCCTGACACTGGGTGATGTGGATGGCGACGGCGATGTGGACATGGTACTGGTCGGCGGCCCTTCCGTGAACAGCTCCGGTTATTATACCGTGTACCTCAACAACGGGCAAGGTATTTTTACCAGCCTGGGTAATAATTATGTCAGTAGCTGGCCCAATGGGGTCAGCCTGGCCGACCTGGACGGCGACAGCGACCTAGACCTGGTGTACAGCGTTGATACGAGCTATGGCTACGCGCTGCGCAACAACGGCGCCGGTAGTTTTGGCGGCGCTACCGGGCCTGTGCTGCTCGGCATGTTTGGCTCGAAGGTGACTACCGGCGATATTGACAACGACGGCGATATCGACCTTATCGGCCTCGACAACACGACAAACAAAGTGGTTTTTCGGGCCAACTCGGGGCTGGCGGCCTTTACTACGCCCGCGCCGGTGAGCGTGAGCCCCAACCCCCAGGAGCTGCGCGTGGCCGACCTGGACAAAGACGGCGACCTGGACCTGCTGACGCTGGGTTTAACGACTGCCTCGACGGGCTACACATATTCCCTCTCCGTGCGACTCAATACCGGCACCGGCAGCTTTAGCGGTACGTCTGCGCTCGTCTTGACCGGGCTGCAGGGGCCAGTGCGCGCTATTCGCCTCACCGACGTGGAAGGCGACGGCGACCCCGACCTGCTACTAACCAGTGAGGCGGGTATCAGTATCTGGGTGAACAACGGTAGTGGCACGTTCAGCGCGGGCACGACCGTGGCGCTTTACGCCCCGAGTGTTTTGAGCACTACGGATATAGACGGCGACGGCGACCTGGATATGCTGGTCGGCTACTACGGTAATATCGGCAACCTGGCCGTTTTTCGCAACGGCGTGGCTGCACCGGTGCCTTACGCCGTGGCCGCTGTGGGCCCGCTGCCCAATGCGGTAGCACCGCGCACGGCGAGCATCACGGCTACTTTCTCAACCCCCATGAGCGGCGCCCCGGCCTCTACGGCAGCTCTGCAGGTGTATGGCTCGCAGGCCCGAGGTAAGCTCGCCGCAACTGTAACGGCGGCCGGTAATGGCTTTGCGCTGACCCCAGCAACGCCCTACCTGCCGGGCGAGCTGGTGCAGGCTACCGTGACCAAAGCCGCGCGGAGCGCGGCCGGCGCGCCACTCGCGCGGCCCTACGTGTGGCAGTTTGTAGCGGCCACTACCGGGGGGAGCGGCCTGTTTGGGGGCGGCACACTAGTAGGCGCGCCCGCTATCAACCCCCGGTGCCTGCGGTTGGCCGATATCGACGGCGATGGCGACCTGGACATTATAACCTCGGTTGAGATACAGGGTACTTCTACGGGGCCACCCCTGGCGCCCCTGAGCGTGCAGCGCAACAACGGGGCGGGCGTTTTTGCAGCGCCGGCTCCCTTGCTCGCGCCCACCGTTTCAGTGTACTACGACTTTAACCTGGCCGATGTGGATGGCGATGGCGACCTGGACTTTTTGGGGCGCACCATGGTGCCCGGCCCGGGCGGCAACCCCTTCGCCCCAGGCGATGTGTGGCTCAATGATGGGCAAGGCACCTTCACGGTGGGCGGCCTGATACAGAATATCGCCGGGGGCATATTGGCCACTGGCGATGTGGATGGTGATGGCGACCTGGACCTGCTGATGGGGGGCGTGCGCTTCAACGATGGCCACGGCAACTTTTACGGGCCCGCATCGGGCCCCGGCGGTGAGTACGGCGTGGCCCTGGTGGACCTCGACAACGATGGTGACCTGGACTGCCTGACCACGAGTAGCAGCATCAACGGGCACACGGCGTTTTTCAACGATGGGCTGGGCACGTTCAGCACCGGCGTGTACGCGAGTGGCGGGTTTCCTTCCAACATCATGGCCCGCGACATGGATGGCGACGGCGACGTAGACATCATAACCGGGGGCTACAATGCAGTAGTGCTAGCCAAAAACAACGGGCAGGGCGCGTTTACCAGCACTACGACGGCGGCGGCGGGCTTTCCGCTGGCGGTGGGCGACATCGACGGCGACAACGATGTGGACCTCTTCGCTGGCGGGGGCTTTTACCTCAACACGGGGCAGGGGGTGTTTCAGTTTTTGGATTACCCCACCTGGATGTATGCCACGGGGGCGCGTGCGAGCACGCTGGCAGCCTTCGGCGACCTCGATGGGGACGGCGACCTCGACCTCGTCACGGCCAACTCGGCGTTTAGCAATGGGCCTTATGATGCGGGCTGGCAGATTCGTTTCAATGCCAACCGCGTGCTTGCCACCACTACTGCGGTTTCCTCCCCCGTAGCCGTTTGGCCCAATCCTGTGCCAGCAGGCGGGCGGCTCCACGTCAGCCTGCCGCAGGCAGTAACCGCGGGTACTATCCGCTTAGCTACCCTGCTCGGTCAAGCCGTTTGGGAGCAGACCTTCAGTAGTAAGACGGATGACTGGTTGCTGCCGGTAGTACCCGCCGGGGTTTACTTGCTTACCGTGCAGGGGGCCAACCAGTCGCCCTTGGTGCAGCGGGTCGTGCTAGAATAGCTGGCGATTTTCGGGGGCAGCCGGAGCTCTTATAAAGAATATATTTCTTATTATACCCAAGGCAGTCGTTTTCTCGCCTCGCAGGCCGGACTGGCTGTTACCCCTGCTAAAGTAGATTTGCTGCAAGCCAACTTGTTGATTGCACGCTACTGCCCAGCTCATTAGTAAGGCAGTTCCTTGCCGTATCTTGCCCGTTATGACGCCGCAAGAACTTTTCAAAGGTGGGGGAGAAATGGGCGAGCGCATTCGCCAGCTTGACTGGTCGCAGACGCTGCTCGGACCAGTTGCTACGTGGCCGCAGAGCCTACTGACAGCCGTGAATATCATGCTGGGCTCACGCTTCCCGATGATGGTACACTGGGGGCCGGAGCTGGTGCACTTTTACAACGATGGCTACGCCACCATTCTGCAAGGCAAGCACCCGGGAGCGCTGGGACAGCCGGCTGAGCTCTGGTGGCGGGAAATGTGGCCGTTTTTGCTCGCTATCTTCCGGCCGGTGCTGGCTGGCGAAACAACTTTTTTCGAAAACGGCTTGGTTCTGCCCAACCGGCAGGGCTTTGTGGAAGAAGCCTACTTCACGTTCTCGCACAGCCCGATTTATGACGAGGGTGGCACCGTGAGCGGCATTTTCGTGACGGCGCTCGAAACCACCACCACCGTGTTGCAGCAGCGTCGCCTAGCTTTGCTCAGCCACCTCACGGCCCAAACCGCGACCGATACGCTGCCCGCTGAGGCAGCCCAGCACCTCATCGCGGCCCTGGCTACCAACGCCGACGATATCCCCTTTGCGCTGCTCTACACGCACGAGGTAGCCTCTTCGCACGCGCAGCTGCGCGCCTGGTTTGGCCTGCCCGCTGGCGAGCCAGCAGCCCCCGCTATCCTGCCGGCAAACCTGGGCGCCCCAATCGCGCACGGCTGGCCACTGGCCGAGGTGTTGCGCAATGGCCAGCCGCTACTCGTGGAGAACCTGCCCAAGCGCTTTGGTGCTTTGCCAGCGGGGGAGTGGCCGGTAACGCCTACCCGAGCGCTGTTGCTACCCCTCCCAACCAGCTCAGGCAGCCGCACCGCCTCCGTCCTGATAGTGGGCCTGAGCGCCCGCCGCCCATTGGATGAGGCCTATCGCGCGTTTTTCGACCTGGTAGCCGACTATGCGGGGCGCGCCCTCGCGCGGGCCACTACCCTCTACGAAGCGCAACGCCTGAACCAAGCCCTGCGCGAGGCCAACACGTCGCTGGACTCGTTAGTGCACATTGTCGCTCACGACCTGAAAGGCCCCGCCAGCAACCTGCACCGGCTGCTCGAAGTCTACCACGAAGAAGCCCCCGGCCCCGACCAAGCGTACATCGTGACGTTACTAGAGAAAGAAGTACAACGCCTAAATGGCACTATCCAGGGTCTGCTGCAAGTGCTGCACACCCAGCACGGCATGAGTCCTACGGCCCTAGAGCCAGTGCTTCTGGACGAGGTGTACGCCACGGTGCAGGCGGAGCTAGCGGACTTACTATACCAGCAACAGGGCCAGCTGGCGGCCAACTTTACGGCGGCGCCCACCGCGCATTTTCCGCGCCTCTACCTGGAAAGCATTCTTAAAAACCTGGTCAGCAACGCCCTCAAGTACCGGGCCCCGGAGCGGGCCCCCACTATTCAGGTGCACAGCCACCGACAAGGGCAGACGGTGGTGCTGACCGTGGCCGACAACGGGCGCGGCATTGACCTGAGCCGCGACCGCGAGCGGCTGTTTCAACCCTTTACCCGCCTGACGGCCGAAGGCGAGGGGGTGGGCCTAGGCTTATACATGATTCAGGCGCTGGTGCAGCAGCGCGGCGGTTCACTAGACGTAAGCAGCACGCCGGGGGTAGGGACAACGTTTGCCGTGGGCTTGCCCGACGTCAGGCAGTCCGAAAGAGCCTAGTCGCCCACGCTATGTGGGGTCCTCTCAAGAAACGGAAAATATCGCACGCTAAGGAAAATTGGCTTAACGGGCGAGCTATTATGGCCCGAAAACTTCGGGTAGTAGGCCATCAACGAAGTACAGTTTTTCCATTCAACAAACTTGTTTTCCTGAGCTTTGATTGGTGAACAGGTTGTCTGAACGGTTTTGTCGCCTTTTCTGCCCCTATCGACTCCCGAAAGTTCACTGGTTAAGTTGTACAGCCAAACGGTCGTTTAACTGTACGACCGTTGAAGGTTGTCTCGTCCGGAAATAAGTTGACCGTTTGACAATAGTCCGAGCCTGGGTTGACCAGTTCGCTGGTAGTCCTAAAAATACTTCATTCTGGCGGCTCGGTGACCGACGGTTTGTAGTAGTTTTTCCAGTGCCGTTCCAGAGGCCCCCAGCTACGGTGCGCCTCGTTTGGGCTTTGCATCGCACAGCTCAGATGGGGGCGTTTGTAGTTGTAGAGAAACACCGCTCGTTCGAGGTGTTGAGCGGCCTCATTTAGCGAGTGCACGGTGTAATGACTTAAGTATTCTTGCTTCAAGATGCCGTTAATCCGTTCGGCCACCGAATTCTCCAGCGGGTCGGAGTTTTCGGTCATGCTCACCTGCACGTGCCATGCGGCCAGCGGGGCCAGGTATTCCTGACTGCAGTACTGGATGCCGCGGTCACTGTGGTGAATCAACTGGCGACCTGCTTTCTTGGTGAGTTGTTTTAGAGCCATTTCTAACGCCCGGCGGCAGTGGACGGTGGCCAGCGTCTCGGCCACGGCGAAGCCCATAATGCGGTGCGAGTAGGCATCGGTGAGCAGCGAGACGTAGAGGCAACCGGCTTCGGTAAACCAATAGGTGATATCGGCTACCCAGACCTGGTTGGGCCGCAACGGGGTGAGGTTTTTAATCAGGTTCGGGTACTTGCGGAACTGGTGCCGGGAAAACGTGGTGATAGTCTTGCGCTTGCGTCGGCGAATGAGCAAGTTATTGGCAGCTAGTATATCAAATAGCGCATCGCGGCCCAGCTTGATACCTTGGCTGACCAATGACTCTTTCAGCAGATAGTAGAGCTTTTTGCCGCCCATACGGGGGTGGTCTTCCCGTACCTGGGCCACCAGCGCCAGCACGCGCTGGTCGCGCTCTTCGCTGGTGAACTGTCGATTTTCATGTTGGTAGTACGCCTGCCGGCTGAACCCAAATAGCCCGCTCATCCGCCGCAGGCAAAACCGCGGATGGCTTACTCGCAGGAGTTGGACTACTTGGTAACGGACTTTTTTTCGAGACTCACCCCGAGTTCCTGTTCGGCCACGCGGATAACGGTCTTGTAGTAAAGTACCTGCAGTTCGGCTTGTTCCAGCTCCTTTTCAAGCTGTTTGACGCGACCGGCCAGC
This sequence comes from Hymenobacteraceae bacterium, assembly GCA_022701825.1. Classification (GTDB taxonomy): domain Bacteria; phylum Bacteroidota; class Bacteroidia; order Cytophagales; family Hymenobacteraceae; genus Hymenobacter. The sequence continues at coordinate 21,918 of JAKONR010000239.1, forward strand.
GTGTCGGCCGTCTGGGCCACGCGCTCGACGAGCGTGGACGCTGGGTTGGGGGCAGACTCTTTCATAGCCTGTGTACGGGCCATCTCTTCCTGCCGCACGCGTTCCAGCCACTGGGTGACCGTCTTGCGGGTCAGCACCTGGTACTTGGCCATGGCCGACTCGATGGTGTGACGGCCGAGGTTAATTTCCTCGACCATCTGGCGCATTTTCAACTCATGCACCTGGCTGCGAAATAAAAATAAGTGTTCCATCTATGGGGGATTGATGGTCAACTCATTTTAGGACAAGACATCAAAAAGTGTGGGGCAGTCGGGCTAAGCAGCCACCGGTAGGGGCTCTGCTGGCAGGGGCCGAAAGCTGGGGTATTGTTGCCGAAAACAATCTTCCCAGTCTTCGTTGAGCACCTTGGTGCGCACCTTTTTTGGTCCACTGCATCTGCTGCCGTTTCACCAAGCACCTGGTTGACCGCCGACTTAACAAAGCCGGTGGAGACGCGTTCGCCGTAGCGCTGGCGCTCGGCGTAATCAACGATAAAGCCGCTGTTCTGCTCCACGTAGGTGTGAAAATCCGCAATTAGCCTGGCCAACGGCTTACACTTGCTGTATTTCCTGGCCACGAGCGGGTAGTCCTAGTGAGTGGCCAGGTCGTCGTCTAGGTCCCATATTTTCTCCAGGGCCCGCTCGGCGTTGCCGTGCCCGAGGTGCCATTTGATGCTCGTCAAGCCGTCTTGCAGCGCTTTTCCCCCGACCGCGTTGACCTGAGCGAATCCCAGCGCGTACTGCTGGAGCACCGTCAGGCGCATGGTCAGGTGAAACCAGTCCAGGATATGCGTGGATTCCGCACTCAGGTAGCTGGTCAGCGACCGCAGCACCGCGGCACCGTCCGTGAAGAATTCCACCAACTGGTTAGCCTGCAGCTTCTGCGAACGCAGGAGCTCAAACACGCGCGCGCAGCTGCCAGGCGACGGCCGCATACTTTTTCAGAAAGACGTCCTGTTCTTCTGTTGTACCTGCCGGACGGCCAATTTTAATGCCTTGCCACCGTGCTTCGTCCATACCGGAGAGAATTCGCTCGCGCAGGGTCTCGCGTTCCAGACAGGCAAATTCGGCCAGCAGCGTGAACATGAACTGCGCCACTGGATTGCGTTTGCCGTTTTTGAGGGTTTCAATCCCAAAGTTTTGGACGTAGATGCTGATGCCTAACTGGGTCAGCTCCTCGACGATTTGCAGCACTTCCACGGTGGAGCGGCCCAGACGGGGGACTTCGCTCACCAATACTTTCTGTTGCACACCTCTGCTTGAAATTCAGTGCTAGCACTAATGCGGCCAATTCATGCCGCACGTAGTTTTGACCTTCTACTGCCGATGAACGCTTTGTGGCGAATTGGCTTATGTGCGTTCCGACCACGTCGAGTGCACACTTGCCTCATTTTTTCAATGAATTGAGCAAAGTAGAAATTGTTAATCAAGAAGAAATTATCATGATTGCACTTATTCTGACGAGTGCTGTAGTTATCCAAGACAAACTTACGTTCACCCTAGAAACACACAGAAAATGGCTGATAACAAAAAAATGCTCCTGAACCTATTCTCAGGTATGCAAGATGCCCTCTTTTTAGGAGACAGATTCGTGAATGGAGAGTTTGTGTCATTCCTCCAGCCAGGTCAATTCATTAGCCAATCTTTACAAGAGGGTTCAGGCACAAATGATATGGCGATTCAGGCCGATATTGCTAATATACTGGTTGATACTTCATTTGTCAACAAGTACAAAGATATCGACTACTCTACAGGCACAGAGCTAGTGGGTTCAGTCGATCAGGTTTATAAAGACGTTATTAACCTAGCCGCATTGCCTTATAAAAAAATGTCTGCAGAGACAGAGCGGGAAATAGATGCGTTGCGAACGTGGATAGGTAACAATCGAGCAAACTATGAAATTTACCGTGATCAGTATTACGATGTAGTTAATGCGTTTGAAACAGAGGCGTCGAAACAAGCTCCCGACCAGGGGATACTTAGACGATTAGCTCAAAAGAAGACGGACACTTTCCAAAATTGGGAAACCTTCGGCAACAAAAAACTTCACGATCTTAAAACCGGCAGGTTTGTTAGTTTGACTGCCCCCGACCCTAGTGCGTACTGGGCTAGTTTAGGAGTACGTTTCCAAGACAACATCAAAACCTCACCGAGGTATGGCGACTACCTTCAAACCTTCTTAGTGCCCTCGGTTTCAAGCTGGGGCAGTGCATCATGGGCAAGCTTTGAAAGGCAAATTTCGGAGAAAGACACTTACGAACATTCCAAATCTACAAGTTGGTCAGTCGGAGCTAGTGGGCGTTGGGGGCTCTGGAGTGCCGGGGGAGGTGCCAGTGGCAGCTCCAGATACGAGCACTCTAAGTCAACGATAGAAAGTGTTTTGTTGAAATTCGAATACCTTAGGGTTAGAATATTTAGACCTTGGTTGGTTTCTGATGTGTTTAACTATAAATTTTGGACTTGGAGAAATGATGTAGGCGGATCATTTCTCAGCGACGGCGGCAATTTAGGTATAGACCCGCCTGTACGGCCCGTTGGTAGAATGCCAGTTTTACCACAGTACTTAATCGTTGTTAGAAACGTTGAACTCAGTACCTCGTTTTCAGACTATGAAAGGGAGTTCTATCATAGAGAAATGCAGGCAAAAGCATCTGTAGGATGGGGTCCGTTCTCTTTGAAGGGGTCATACCGCCAATCAGAAACTACAACTCAAGTTGAAGCATCTTTCGATGGCATTACAATTAAGATCCAACAACCTCAAATTATTGCCAGAACCGGGATCTTGTTGAAACAGTCTCCGTCGCCCACCAGAGCTCTGCCATGGGGAGACAATGCCTGTTTCCCTGGTGACCCCTGCTTCTCTAACGCCTTAAAAGAAATTGAGGCTATTCGCCAGGAAGACGACTTGTTGATGATTGACGCAGAGAGGTCGATCGAACTTCACAAAGAAGCTCTGGCAAGGATGGAAGAATGGGTTGAAAAACAACATACAAGCTCATGAGTTTTGCAAGGCCATTAACACTTCCAGTATTTTTTATATTGGCTAGCTGTTCTCCTCGATATGCCATCATAGCAGTATCCACGGTTGATAAAAGCACTAATCAACCTATATACTCTAAAATCTACTCGGGTAATAACGCTCAATACCTTGGCGATACACCTGCTCTAAACTACTTGGTTACAAAACAGTCCTTGGACAGATCTAAAACTCTCTGCCTGATTGCTGAAGCAGACCAACATCAAACCAAGTGGCAAATCGTGAGAATAACTAAGTGGTCTAAATCCCCCTCTGCAGCACGAGATGTTACAATGTTAAATTCAGTCCTCTTTTTGCTGCCAACAGTCAATTGACCGGGGAAGTAATTTGTATAAGAAGTGATTAACTGCCCGGCCTGACTATAGTGGACATAGTTAGGCCGGTTTGGTTAACAGGGCAAGTACAAATGTGCGTTGAACTGATTTCGGGGCTGCTTATTCATACTCAAAATTTATGAAATCCTTCTGGCAAATAATAGCAACGATTTGGTTTGCTATTCTTACAGCAGGCGTATTGATCCCCGGCATCTCGTTATTGTACTATTCAAGACCAGAACAGGAAATCAAAAGCCCACCCCCGTACCCGCCTGCTCCGATGATCGCATCACCTCCATTGCCAGGATCTGAATCGGCACAAGTTGAGATTTATAAACTGCAGGTGGCCGCCTATACTCATCAAGTTTCAGCCTATACGCAACAGGTAAGTGCATATAAGGAAGAAGTAACTGCTTATAATATATATGCATCACATCTAAAGAATACACGCAGCGCCACCTATTCACTCGTCGTAAAGGATACGCTCATTCCCCTCTTAACAGCATTTCTAACAGCATTATTGAGCTTCGTCTTTGTTAGAGAGGGTAGAATTGCATTAGGAGAATACTGGGCGTACAAAGGCACTGCTCGTTATGAGAAATGACTTAAATTTATTTCGAATATTTAAATAAATTGTTCGCATTCCAGCAGTTTGCCGTGCAATCCGAATCAGCACGCCGGCAGATTCAGGTGCTAGGCGTTACACAAGCGTATCCCTCCGGTTGGACCAGCGAAGCCGATTCCACTGCCGTCGTGGATGACCCGTACTTTGTGTAGGGGCGGTCGGCTATCGCTTGGTAAGCTCATTGAGAGCATCTAAAAGTGTGTGGCACCTCTACAGTTTAGTCGGCCTTAACGCAGGTGAGGTAATCAGTCGCTCAACCTAAAGATGAGATGCCCCTCACTTTTAGATGCCTCCAAAGCAGCAGACCAGCCTGTTCTTGTAAGGCGTTGCCAAAAAATATAGTTTATTTTATATTTATTGATACTCCAGACTTAATCGCTGATGATTAATGATAAAACTTCGTCAATTAGCCCTCGGGCTGGGTTTGATCAATTGGTGCTTGCTGGCATCGTGCGGGGGCAACAACATCGAAATGGGGGGCGCGACGGCAACTAATCCGCCAGCAGCCGCTGCCCAGCCGGCGGGCGGTGACAGCATCCACACGTTCTCGGTAGATGATTTTCAGCAACTATCTATTGCCAAATCAATGCTCGGCCCGCTGGAGGCGACCAATGGTGTCGATTTGCGCGTGGTAGCTCGTTCGACGAAAGATTACTCGCCGGAAAATGCCGTGTTTGCCCAGGCCGTGGCGAAACGATTGGAAATTCTGCTCAACACGCAGGTGTTTCATGATCTGGTGGTGAGCCAGACCTACAATTCATCGTGGGATAATGGCATGAACCCTGAGCAGGTTTACGAGCGCCTGATGCAGGGCAAAGAGCCGGGTCGGTATAATATCGAGGACGGCGTAATAGATCTGCAGTTGCAGCAGAAGGACTCTTGCATAGCGGGTAAACTGGGTTACCGATGGAGTAAGAGCCCAGTTATTTATACCTATAAGTGCTACATCGACCGCACGCGAAAGCCAGGCTTAACAGACTTGACCCTGGCGGAGCTAGGTGGTCACTACATCCATGAGCATCTGCATATCCTGGGATTTGGTCATTCTGAGGCGAATCCAGAGCAAAACTCGGTGCCTTATCGGATTGGTAACCTGGTGCGGCTGTTGGCCGAAAACGGGGTTATTGTTAGCGGGGTGATCCAGGGTGATCTAACGTTTAAGACGAATAAAATCTATTATGGCGAGTATCAGAATTTCAAGCTGTATGAAAGCTCCTACGCGGCCAGGGCGCTTAAGCTGGTCCCAAACCTGGCACGGTACCGAGGCAAGAGCGTCAAAATTCGCTTCCAGGTTTTTGATAACCAGGCGATCTACGGGGCGGAAATTGTGAACTGATACATCCCGGCTGACACGCACGCGGCCTAGCCCCGGTGGGCTTTTAGAAGCCTGAAAAACGGGGCGGTGGGGATGGAGAGCATCAAAAATTGTGGGGCAGGGGGGAGGTAGCGGTCTTGCGGGTTAACTTGGAGAGCCCTCCTTACCCGTGAAAGCAATACTCCAATCAGCTACTGCTCGACCTACTGTATCTGGTACTGACCGGCTGCAGGCCGTCTACCAGCTCAAAATTCATCTGTTGGGCATCAGTCCGCAAATCAGCCGGCGTGTGTTGGTGCGGGGCGATACGACCCTGGCCGAGCTGCACCACATCTTCCAAATGGTGATGGGTTGGGACAACTGGCACCTGCACAGCTTCAAGCTCTGGGGCAAGGAGTACGGAGTACTGCCGCCGACGGCCGTGCCGGCCACGCCCGTTTGCGTGAGCGGCCGCCGGGCCTGTCCGCCGGAGGAAGTCGGCGGCCCCAAGGGCTACGACCAGCGCATGCTGGATTAGTTCTCGTGGAGCTACGAAGCCCCTGGCCGGCGAAAATATTTTCGCCGACGACGTGCCGACCTGGTTCTGGACTTACCGCCCGGAACACTTCGACAGGAAGCACCTCAACCAGAAACTAGCGAAACTGTATCAACTAAAGGGTAATCCCGATTTCTTGCTTTCGCAGGGCGGCTACGACTACTTTTTCGCGGATTTGAACTCCTGAAATCTGTATTAAGAAAACCAAGAGCGCAATCTCTTTTACGTGTTGTGAACGACCGTGGCTGTTGCAGAATTCAGTTCAGGACCTGGTACGAGATCACCAGCGGCCTAGTGGGATACGCAAACAGCCGGTGAGGCTGTTTCTAGGAGGTCCTGGCACTACCAGTGGCCGCTTGTCGAACGAGCAGGAGAGTTCTGCAACAGCCACGACCCTTCACACTACGTGAAGAGAACCGAGTGCCTGCGCTCTTGGCCCAGCGAAGGGGGTAGTTGCCCACCGGCTGCCTACGTGAGAGGCGGGTTCGCGCAGCGAACCCGCTCGTAGCCGCTCGTAGCCGCTACCTAGCC
>JAKONR010000315.1 GCA_022701825.1 Hymenobacteraceae bacterium
CGCACCTCAACCCGCTCGACCGGACGACCCTGCGCATGATTCTGACCGAGCCCAAAAACTCGCTCGTGCGCCAGTACAAGCGCCTGTTCAACATGGAGAACATCCACCTCGATTTCACGGAGGAAGCGCTCGAATACATCGTGGAAAAGGCCGACGAGTACCGCCTGGGAGCCCGCGGCCTGCGCTCTATCTGCGAGAGTATCATGACGGACGCTATGTTCGAGATGCCCTCCGAGGTGGGCACCGGCGAACTGATGATTACCGAGAGCTACGCCCGCAGCAAGTTCGAGAAGTCGCCGCTGCGGCTGATGCGGGCCGCGTAGGCTGCTATAAGCTTGGGGGCATGCCGAACGCAGTGAAGCATCTCTACCGCACCGTCTGGATAGATTCCAACGGTGCGGTAGAGATGCTTCACTGCGTTCGGCATGACAAGCGCGCTACTTCCCCGTCACCTTAAACTCCGTCCGCCTGTTAAGCTGGCGGCCCAGTTTGGTATCATTAGAAGACACGGGCCGGGTGTCGCCGTAGCCAGCGGCGGCCAGGCGGTCGGGCGCGATGCCGTGCTGCGTCAGGTACGTTACCACGGCCTGGGCACGGCGCTGGCTGAGGTCCTGGTTGGCGGCCGGTTTACCTACGTTGTCGGTGTGGCCAGCCATTTCGAGCTTGAGGGTGGGCTGGTCGGTGAGTAGCTTTTGCAGGCGCTCCAGCTCGGCGGTGCTTTCGGGGCGCAGGGTGGCCTTACCGGTATCGAAGAAAATGTTGCTCAGCACGATGACTACCCCAACTTCCAGCTTTTTGAGCGGAATGTCCTTGGTCACCTCCGCGTAAGCGGCATCGGCGGGTAGGTCGAAGTTTTCGGAGTGAAACAGGTAGCCCTCCTGCCGCACCACGATGCCGTAGTTGGTGCCCGAGGGCAAACTCACGAGGTAGCGGCCCGAGGTGGCGTTGCTATGGAAAGTGGCGATGCTCTGGCCGGTTTTGTTGTCAATCAGGTCGATAAGGGCTTCGACCGGCAGCTTGGTCAGGTCGTCGGTCACGGTGCCTTTCAGGATGGTGACCTGCGCCGTGGCCACGGCCACGGTCGGCGCCAGCACGGTTTGGGTTATCGGGGCGAGGCGCGAAGCCAGCAATTGGTTTTCCTCGCTGAGTACGGGCGGCTTTTCGGGACCCAGAAAAGTGATGCGGTAAATGTCCTTGCCACCCAAGCCACCGGCGCGGGCCGACGAATAGTAGCCGTGCCGCCCCGAGGCCGACGTCACGAAAAACACGTCGTCGTCGGGCGTATTAATGGGCCAGCCCAGGTTTTCGGGCTCACCCCATTTGCCGTCCTTATACACCGATTTAAAGATGTCGTAGCCGCCCATCGAGTTGTGGCCCTCCGACGAGAAATACATGGTTTTGCCGTCGGGCATCACGAATACCGCCTCCTCGCCGTAGGAGGTATTGATGACGGAACCCAGGTTTTCAGCGGGCTTTTTGCCTGCTACCTCTACGCGGTAGATGTCGTGGCCGCCGCGCCCGCCCTCGGGCTTGTCGCTCACAAAATAGACGTAGCGCCCATCGGGCGAGTACGCCGCCGACGATTCGTGGGCTTTCGTATTGACGCGCTTGCCGAGGTCGGCGGGCTTGCTCCAGGTGCTGCCGCGCAGCTCCGACTCGTGGAGGTTGCCGCCCTCATCGTCTACGTACAGTATCAGGCGCTGGCCATCGGGCGCGAGCGCCACGGTGGCATCGTGGCCCTTCGTATTCACGGGCGGCCCCAGGCTAGCGGCGGCGGTCCATTTTTTGCCTTGCCAGGCAGCCTGGTAAATATCCTCAAAATACTCGCCTCCCACGGGGTCTTTGGCCGCGCCGGCCGCCGCGGGCCGCCGCGACGTAAAAAGCATCGTTGCCTCATCGGCCGACACGAGCGGGCCGTAGTCCGAGTAAGCCGAGTTTACTTCGGGGCCGGCATTATCGACGAATACCCGCACCGGATGTTTCTGCAATTCCTGCCCATTGCGGCATTCGCGCACGCGGCGCGCCAGGTCGTCGCTGGTGATGGCAAACTCCCCATCAGCCCCTTTGCCGCTGCCAGTAGGCGCGCTGAGCTGGTATTCCTTGATGGCGGCAACCCACTTGGCATTTATGTGCAGGGCCTGCCCGAGCTGGTAGTGCGTGCGGGCATCATTGGCCGGGGCCAGCTTTTGGGCACGCTCCAGGTAGCTCAGGGCCAGCGCCTTGGTGCCCGAGTGTAGGTAGCAATCGCCTATTTTAACGTTTAGCTCGGCATTATTGGGGTTAAACTCCTGCGCCGCCAGGTAGTGCGGCAGGGCCAGCGTGTAGCGCGCCGGGTCGGCGTGGTAGTCTTCGTCCCCGGCCTTCAGCTCGCGCTGCGCGCTCTTCAAGCCGTCTTTATCATCCGGAAACTGGTCTTTGGCAAACAGAATATTTTGCGCCGCCGCTGGCCGGCCTAGGGCCAGGGCAACCCCAGCGATTACTAATACAACTCGTAGATAATCAGTCATAACAATACACACTAACCTAGTTTACATTCCTTAGTTATCGCCCGGCACCTCGGCGGCGGCATCGGTGCAGCCCGCGGCGGCGGCGTAGCTATTGCCAGCCGCCAAGCCCAGGGCGGCGGCCTGGTGCCAATCGTGGCAAGCCTCGTCGGCTTGGCGCAGCATCTCGCGGGCGTGGCCGCGGTTGAGGTACGCCTCGGCGTACTTGGGGTTGAGGCGCAGGGCCTCGGTGGCGTCGGCGTTGGCTTTGGCGTACTGCTCTAGCTTTAGCTCGGCGGCGGCGCGGTTGTTCCAGGCGTAGGCATAATGCGCGTCGAGCGCAATCGCTTGGCTGAAATCGGCGATAGCCCCGGCGTAGTCTTTATTCGCAAAGCGCGCGTTGCCCCGATTACTGAAGGCCAAGGCGTTATCAGCCTTTTTGGCCAAATACGCATCGTAGTCGCGCAGGGCATCGGGCAGCATACCGGCGCGGCGCTCGGCCGCCGCCCGGTTTAGCAGCGCCGGTAGCAGGGTGGGCTGCAAAGCCAGCGCCCGCGAATAGTCGGGCACGGCGGCGGCGTAGTTGCCCAGTCGCAGGCTGGCGCTGGCGCGGTCGTGGTAAGCGTAGGCGTAGGCCGAGTCGGCCTTAATGGCCCCGCTAAAATCTTCACGAGCAGCCTCATACTCCCCTTTTTCGAAGCGCAGCACGCCCCGGTTGTACCAGGCCGGTGCGTAGGTAGGGTTGGCCTTGAGGGCGGCGGCGTAGTCGGCTTCGGCCTCGGCGGCCTGGCCGGTGGCTTCCCGCGCCTGCCCCCGCCCAAAGTAGGCCGCGTAGGCGCTGGGCTCCAGCTTTAGCGCCTGGTCGTAGTCGGCCACGGCGGCGGGGTAGTCCTTCATAGCCAGGCGGGTAGCGGCCCGGTTGGCATACGCGGCAGCAAAATCGGCCTTGGCGGCCACCGCCTGGTCGAAGCTGCTGAGGGCCGCTGGGTAGTTGCGGGCATTGAAGCTGGCTAGGCCGGCGTTGTAAGCTTTTTCGGCTACCTGCCGGCCCGGCAGCGTGCTGGCCCGCACGCTATCAACCTGGGCCAGCGCCGGGGCGGTGCGCAACGCTAGCGCCAACCCTACCCCGGCTATAAGAAACGTACTATTTCTGGACATATCTAATAGAAATATTAACTCAATCAAGACGCACTCAGACAGGCTGCATAACTTCCTGACTAAGGTAGCGAGCCCGATGGATTTATCGCTCTTCGGCTAGGCTTACAAATACAATTCATAAGCGATAATACGGCGTATTATGGTCTGCTCACTTGTTATTATTAAATTATAACCAACGCAAAAGGCCGCTGAAATCAAGCAATTTCAGCGGCCTTTCGGGCGGTCGGCTTAGTAGCTGGCTTAGCCTAGCTCCTGCTCGGCCGCCGCGCGTTCGGCCGGCGTATTTATATTTCGCAGGGCGTTGCGGGCGGGCGTAGGCAGCACTTCCACGTCGCTATTGATGAGCATTTTGCGCGGGCAGGCATAGCCGAGGCCCAAAAAGCGTAGCAATTCGGGGTAAGCGCGGGGTTCAAAAATGGTGCTGAGCGGCTCCGGAAACTCATTGTCGGGGCTGCGGAAAGCCGTGGCCAGGCGGCTGGGCTGGCGGCCGGCTACCAGCTGGCGTAGCGTGTCGGCCGTCATAAAGGGCAGGTCGCAGGCCAGCACCAGCCAGGCGGCGCTGGGGTCGCGGCGGAAAGCCGACAAAATACCGCCCAGTGGCCCCAGGCCCAGAAACGTATCGGGCAGCGGCTGAAGGCCGGCCGGCAATTCGGCCGCCTGCTCGGCGCGGCACGACACAAAGACATCCTGGCAGACTTCGGCCAGCAGGGCGGCGGCGGCTTCGCGCTGCTCGCGGCCAGCGGGGCCGTAGCGCAGGCGGCCTTTGTCGGTTTGCATGCGCTGGCTGAGGCCGCCGGCCAGCACCAAGCCGCGCAGCGGGGCCTGGCGCGCGGCCAGCCACTGCCCTACCCAGGCAGCCAGGCCGGCCGTGTCGGCCAGGGCAAAAGTGGGCAATTGGGCGGCATTGGGCAGGTGTGCTTGCAGGTAGCCAGGCAGTTCGGTTGCGCCGTCGGCCAGCACGAAGGCTTGCACGTCGGTCAGCTTGTCTAACTTGTGCGCCAATGACTTGCGCGGGTCAATGAGCACGATTTGGTGGCGGGCGCGGAAGTGGTTGCCATTCACCAGCACGAGGTCGGCGCCGGCCAGCAGGTCGGGCTGCGAGAAGCGGTCGAGTGCGCGGCGCTCGTCGCGGCGGCGGAAGTGGATTTTATCGGTTACCTCCACGGCCGCGCCGGCTTGCAGCAGCGGGCTCAGGGTTTGGGTTTCGTCGGCGTCGCCGCTGGCGTGGTCGGCATCCACGTAGCCCACGCGGTGCCCGGCCGGGGCCAGTGCGGCGGTGAGGCGGGCGGCCAGGCGTTGGATTTCGCCGCAGGGCGCGCCCAAAAAGGCCAGTTCGTGGCGAGCAAACTCGCCAAGGTCGGGGCGGGCGAGGTCGGCGTGCTTGGTGCGGGGAGAAGCGAAGTTGGTCATAAGGCGATAAAGGCGTAGCGCGAATTTTGTAGTTCGCGTATGCAAGCGGACAGTGCGCCCAGTACTTTGCCCACCTACATACGCGAATTGTAAAGTTCGCGCTACCTCGCCCCATGCTTTCCGTCGCCGACGCTTACCAGCAGATTCTCGCCACCGCCCGGCCCTTGCCTTCCGAAACCGTGCCGCTGGCCCAGGCCGTGGGCCGCGTACTGCACGAGGCCATCGCCGCCGACCGCGATTTTCCGCCCTACAACCGGGTGACGATGGACGGCATCGCGCTCAGCCTCGCCGCCCTGGCGGCGGGCCAGGCTACCTTCCCCATCGAGCGCACGCAGTTGGCCGGCGCGGTGCCCGAGCCGCTACGCAACCCACGGGCCGCCATCGAGATAATGACTGGCGCGGCGCTACCGCCCGGTACCGATACGGTTATCCGGTACGAAGACCTGGACATCGCGGACGAGCCCGTGCGCCAGGCCACCGTGCGCGTGGCCCCGCCGCGCCCGGGCCACAACGTGCACGCGCAAGGCAGCGACCAAAAGGCCGGCGCCCCGCTACTGGCAGCTGGCCAGCTGCTAAGCCCCGCAGAAATAGCCGTGGCTGCCACCGTAGGCGCGGCCACGCTGGCCGTGGCGCGGCGGCCTAGGGTAGCCGTAGTGAGCACCGGCGACGAGATAGTGGCCGTGACTGAAACGCCCCTGCCCCACCAGATTCGGCGCTCCAATGCCTACATGCTGCAAGCGGCCCTCACGCTGGACGGCGCCACGAGCGATGTTTTTCACTTCGACGATGACCTGGCCACGCTCAAAGTCAGCCTACCGCCGCTGCTGGCCGACTACGACGCCGTGCTGCTGAGCGGTGGCGTCTCGAAGGGCAAGGCCGATTTTTTACCGCAGGCGTTGCGCGAATCGGGCGCGGCGGAGCTGTTGCACCGGGTGGCGCAGCGGCCGGGGCAGCCGCTGTGGTTTGGGCAGCGGCCGGGCGGCGCGGCGGTGTTTGCCCTGCCGGGCAACCCGGTGGCGACGTTTGCGGCCTACTACCGCTACGTGCGCGGCTGGCTGCGGGCGTGCCAGCAGGCGGCCCCCAGGCCGTTGGTTTTCGCGGAGCTGACCGAGGCGGTAGAATTTAAGCCCGCGCTTACCCCGAATTGCTACGCTTTTTGGGCCTCG
>JAKONR010000337.1 GCA_022701825.1 Hymenobacteraceae bacterium
ACAACGACGGCCAGGACGTGGACGTGTACAAGTACGCCAGCCGCGACAGCATCATCAAGGAGTGCGAGGACAGCCTCAAGCGCCTGGGCACCGACTACATCGACCTCTACCAGCAGCACTGGCCCGACACGACCACAAGTATCGCTGAAACGATGGAGGCTGTGCAGCGCCTCATCGAGCAGGGCAAGGTGCGGGCGGCGGGCGTCAGCAACTACTCGGTGGCCCAGATGCAGGAGGCCGGAAAAACCATCAAGCTGGCTAGCAACCAGGTGCCGTACAGCATGTTGCGCCGCGACATCGAGCAGGACGTGGTGCCCTACGCCCAGCAGCACGACCTCGGCATCTTGGTCTACAGCCCCCTGCAACTAGGCTTGCTCACCGGCAAAATGAAGCCCGGCCAGCACTTCGACGCCAGCGACCTGCGCAGCACCAACAAGCTGTTCAAGCCCGAAGCCGTAACGGCCGTCAACGCTTTTCTCAACAAAATCCGGCCCCTGGCCGAAACCAAAAACGCGACCCTGGGCCAGCTCGTGCTGCGCTGGACGCTGGCGCAGCCCGGCATCACGGTGGCGCTGGTGGGTGCCCGCAACCCCGAGCAAGCCGCCCAAAACGCCAAGGCGATGGACGTGCAGCTGAGCTTCGAGGAGGTCGATTTTATCAACAAGCAGCTGGCGGGCTTGCAGTTGCCGGGGTAGTCTACCTTTGCAAAAACGCCTGTCATGCCGAGCTTGCGAAGCATCTTATCACGTTAGAATAATTTATTTCAACGTGATAAGATGCTTCGCAAGCTCAGCATGACAGGCGTTTTTGCGCCTCTGCCCACGCTACTTTTGCCCCATGCCCCTGCCCTACCGCCGCCTCGTCGTCAAAATCGGTTCCAACGTGCTCACCCAGGCCAACGGCCTGCCCGACGATGCGCGGCTGGCCCACCTGGTGGCGCAGCTGGTGGACCTCAAGGCGCAGGGCTTGGAAATCATCGTGGTCTCGTCGGGGGCGGTGGCGGCGGGGCGCAGCCTCATCACGCTGCCGGCCAAGGCCGACGCCGTGCGCAGCCGCCAGCTGCTGGCCGCCGTGGGCCAGGTGAAGCTGCTGAGCCGCTACGCCACCCTGCTGGCCGAGCACGACCTGCTAGGCGCGCAGGTGTTGGTAACGAAGGAGGATTTTCGCGACCGCCAGCACTACCTCAATATGCGCGCCTGTTTCCAAGAGCTGCTTCAGCAAAACGTGATTCCCATTGTGAATGAGAACGATGTGGTATCAGTCACGGAGCTGATGTTTACCGACAACGACGAGCTGGCCGGGCTGGTAGCGAGTATGCTCGATGCCGACGCGCTCATCATTTTGAGCAACGTGGACGGCATTTTTGATGGCGACCCGGCGCGGCCGGGGGCCAAAGTCATCCGGCACATCGCGCCGGCCGATACGGGCTTCGCCGAGTTTGTGACGGCTACGCGCTCGCAGTTTGGGCGCGGCGGCATGCTCACCAAGTGCTCCATCGCGCACAAGGTGGCCGGGCTGGGCATCAGCGTGCACATCGCCAATGGCAAGACGCCCGACATTCTACCCGACCTACTGGCCGAAAAGGCCATTAGCACTTGGTTTCAGCCCAGCAAGCGCGCTTCGGGCACCAAGAAGTGGCTGGCCCACGCCCAGGCGGCCCGCGCCACGGTGCAGGTGAATGCCGGCGCGCGGGCCGCGCTGCTGGCCCCCGGCCAGGCCACCAGCCTGCTGCCGGTAGGCGTGCTCGGCATCGAGGGCGAGTTTGAGAAGGGCGACCTGGTGCGCCTAACCGACGAGACCGGCCACGCCATCGGGCTGGGGCTGGCCGAGTACGGCTCGGACAGGGCGCTGGAGCGGCTGGGGCAGCAAGGGCAGCGCCCGCTGGTGCATTATGACTACCTGTTTTTATTTTAAGCTATTGGCTAGTGGCTGCTAGCTGTTCGCTTTCTCGTTTTGGAAAAAGGCTAACAGCTACCAGCCCGTAGCCAACAGCTAAAAAATCATGACCGACTACACCGCCTACTTCGCCGCTACGCAGCAGGCCAGCCGCGCCCTGGCCGCCGTGGCCCCCGCCACCACCGACGCCCTGCTGCGCGCCCTGGCCGACGCTACCGTGGCCCAGACCGACTTCATTCTGGCCGAAAACGCGAAGGACCTGGCCCAGATGCCCGCTACCGACCCGCGCCACGACCGGCTGCGCCTCACGCCCGAGCGCCTGCAAGCCATCGCCCAGGATTTGCGCAACGTGGCTGGCCTACCCTCGCCGCTGGGCGCGGTGCTCAGCGAAAAAACCTTACCCAATGGCCTGCATTTGAGCAAGGTGCGCGTACCGCTCGGCGTGGTAGGCATCATCTACGAGGCGCGGCCCAACGTGACGGTTGACAGCCTGGCCTTGTGCCTGAAAACCGGCAATGCCTGCCTGCTCAAGGGCGGCTCCGACGCGGCGGCCTCCAACGCGGCGCTGCTGGCGGTGGCCGGGCCGGTGCTGGCCGCCCACGGCGTGCCCCCGGCGGCCGTGACCTTGCTGCCGGCCGAGCGCGCCGCCACCGAGGCGCTGCTCGGGGCCGTGGGCTACGTCGATGTCGTGATACCGCGGGGAAGCCAGGGGCTGATTGACTACGTGCGCCAAACGGCGCGGGTGCCGGTGATTGAGACCGGGGCCGGCGTAGTGCACACCTATTTCGACCAAAGCGGCGACCTCACCAACGGCCGCGCCATCGTGGCCAACGCCAAAACCCGCCGCGTGAGCGTGTGCAACGCGCTGGACTGCCTGCTCATGAATGAGCAGCGCCTGAGTGACTTGCCCGCGCTGGTAGCGCCGCTGGCCGAAGCGCGGGTGCAGCTTTTTGCCGACGGCCCGGCCTACGCGGCGCTGCTGGGCTGCTACCCGCACGAGCTGCTGCACACCGCCACAGCCGAGCATTTTGGCACCGAGTTTCTGGATTATAAGCTGGCCATCAAGAGCGTACCCAACCTTGACGCGGCGCTCGACCACATTGCCCGCCACGGCTCGCGCCACAGCGAGGCTATTATCTCCGAAAACCAGATTGCTATCGACACGTTTCTGCGCGTGGTCGATGCCGCCGCCGTGTACGCCAACGCCTCCACGGCCTTCACCGACGGGGCGCAGTTTGGGCTAGGAGCTGAAATCGGCATCAGCACCCAGAAGCTGCACGCCCGCGGCCCGATGGGCCTGGAAGAGCTGACCAGCTACAAGTGGCTGGTGCGCGGCCAGGGGCAGGTGCGGCTAGGGTAGACCGCTCATGCAACGGCCCGCGCCCATTTTCTATCTTGCAGCTATGAAACTGCTGCTTTCGCTCGGCCTGCTCCTACTGTGGCTGCCCGCCGCTGCCCAAAACCCGCTCAACGCGCGCCTGCGGCACGAGCTGGACAGCATTCGGGTGCAGGACTGGCGCTACCGGAAGATACTTTCGCGCCTGCGCCAGGGCAAAGCCGACTCGCTGGCGGCGGCGCTGCACCTGCCCCCGGACCAGCTGGCTGGCTACGCGCGCACGCACATGCAGCGGGCCGACAGCAGCAATTTGCGCCGCGTGGAGGAGATAATCTGGCGCTACGGCTACCCCGGCAAAACCCTGGTGGGCCGCCCCACCAACGAGGCGGCCTGGTACGTGCTGCAACACTCCGACAAAATCGCGCAGTACCTGATTTGGGTGAGGGGCGCGGCGGAAGCTGGGGAAATCCCGTTTTACCGCTACGCCCAAATGCTGGACCGCAAGCTCATGGACGACGGGCAGGAGCAGGTATACGGCACGCAGTGGGCCGGCTACACCGTGCTCGACCACGCCACCGGCAAGGTGCAAACTATCGCCCTTATCTGGCCCATCAAAGACCCCAGCCGGGTAGATAAGCGCCGTCGCGAAGCCGGTTTTTTCACCTCCCTGGCCCAAAGCGCCGCCAAAATCGGCATTCCCTACATCCCGGTCACGCTGGAGTATGCGCTGTGGCTGCAGCAGGAAGCCACGGCGCTGGCCAGCGCGCAGGGAGTGAAGGAGTGAGTGACGTTGCCCTTACGAGCGCTGCGCAGCAATCGCACCTGTTCGGCCACAGCCTCGGGTTCTCGGCGAGTACGATTGCTTCGCTATGCTCGCAAGGACAAAGCACCCCTACCAGTAAGCACTTTCTTACCAGCGCATTATGGCCGCCCTCCTTGTTCCCATTATCACTTTTCGGGCCGTGCTCGAAGCCGGTGGCCCCAGCTTTATGCCCACGCAGGTGCTCGCGGTGCCCGAGGCGGCGTGGCTGGCCGTGGGCGGCCGGGCCACCCGGCGCGTAGTGGCCACCCTCAATGGGCACGCCGAGCGCCTGGGCCTGCTACCGCAGGCGGGCGGCGGGCGCTACCTGATGGTGCGCAAGGAGCTATGCCAGCAGTT
This sequence comes from Hymenobacteraceae bacterium, assembly GCA_022701825.1. Taxonomy (GTDB): domain Bacteria; phylum Bacteroidota; class Bacteroidia; order Cytophagales; family Hymenobacteraceae; genus Hymenobacter. Next base: position 4,392 of record JAKONR010000337.1, read on the forward strand.
GGGCCTGGCTATTGGCCAGGAAATAACCGTGGGCCTCGCGCCCGACCCCAACCCCGACCACGTGGACCTGCCCGCCGAGCTGGCCGAGGCCCTGGCTGCCTGGCCCGAGGCCGAAGCCGCCTTTCGGGCCCAAACCGGGGCCATGCGCCGCGCCATGGCCCACAAAGTGGCCGACGCCAAGCGCCCCGAAACCCGCGCCCGCTACGCCGTGGAGCTGGCCGAGCGCCTGGCGCGGGGCAGCCATCCGTTTCGGGCCGCGTAGGCGCCTTTTGGGCCTCACACAAAAAAGGGATGCTTGGGCGAGCACGGCGCTCGCCCAAGCATCCCTTTTTCGACCAAGCGGCGGCTATTGCTTCACCACGCGCTGCACCTGGTGGTAGCCGGCGGCGCGCAGCTGCACGAGGTAGGTGCCGGCCGGCAGCTGGCCCAGGGCCAGCGCTTGCAGCTGGCCGCTGGTCCGCGTTTCGGTCAGCAGCGGCTGGCCCAGGGCGCCGAGCACGCGCACCTCGCAGGGGCCGGCGGGCAGGGCGCGTAGGTCGAGGGTGAGGCCGCCGGCGGTGGGGTTGGGGAAGAGCAGCACGGTGGCGGCCGGGACTTGGCGGCAGGTGCGCACCGGCGAGTAGGTGCTGGCGCCATCGAAGTCTACCTGGCGTAGGCGGTAGTAGCTGAGGCCGGGCAGCGGCGCGGCATCGCGGTAGGTGTAGGCCTGGCCCACGGCCGTGGTGCCGCGGCCGGCCACCGCCTGCAACGCCGTGAAGGTGAGGCCATCGGCGCTGCGCTCTACCACAAATTTATCGTTGTTACGCTCCGAGGCCGTGGCCCATTGCAGCAGGGCCTGGCCCTGGCCGGGCTGCACCGTGAAGCCGACGAGCGTAACCGGCAGCGGCGTGCCAGCGATGGTAGTGGGCGTGCTGGTGCTACTGGCGCAGTAGGTTACGTTGCGGCCGATGGTGCCGCCGCGCGCATCGAAGCCCTGGTCGGCAGGAGTGGGCGGCGTCGAATCGCAGAAATCGAGGTTGCTGCCGTCGGCCCCAAAACGGCCGTTATTCACGCTGTAGCCGCTGGCCCGAAACTGGCCCCGGCGCTGGCCATTGGGCCCCGTGATGGTGCCGTCGTTGGTGAAGTTGGCCGACGAAATCGTGCCCTGGTTCAGAATGGTGCCCTGGTTGGTGAGGCCGCCGCTCAGGCTAAAGGTACTGTTGGCCGCCATCGTCAGGCTGGAGGTGCTGCCCAGCGCGGCCATGTCGCCCACCTCTATGCTGCCATCGTTGGCAATGTCCACCTGCCCCCCCAGGCCCCAGTAGCCTGAAAAAGAGGTCGAAGCCCCGGCCGCGTTGGTGAAGGCATTGCCGCTGCCCGAGGGGAAGTTGAAGGCTACCGTCCAGGTGCCGTTGTTGGTGATGCGCAGCGCGCCCGCGCCGCCACCCACCAGGCCCGACCAGTTGCGGCCGCTGTGTACGATGCTGATGGTGGGGCTGCCGCTGGCTTCCTGCACCTGCGAGGTCCAGGCGCCGGCGTTGGTGATGGCCAGGTCGGCGCTGGTTGAGAGGTAGCCGCTCCAGGTAGCTTTGGGAGCGTTGGTGATGGTGCCGCCGGGCAGCGCCGACAGCTGCGCCTGCCAGGTCGCGTAGTTTTTGATGACCGGGGCCGCGCCAAACGTATTGGCCAGGTAACCCTGCCAGGTGGCCCCACCCACCACGGTGGCCCCGCCGTCCGAGCTGCCGTTGTTGAGCGTTACCGAGGGCTGTAGCCTCATGGTCTGGGTATTTACCGTACCCACATTATTGATAACTAGCCCTTTCACCCCGCTTGCCACTTCTATCACGCCGTAGCCATTGCCCGAGTAGTTGTCGCCAATCGTGCCTTGGTTGCAAATCGTCACATTGTTGCCCGTCACCCGGATGGTGGCGTTTTGCACCATGACGCCCGAATTGATGCAGAGCGTGCCGCCGCTCACCGTGATAACCGCCCGGTAGGCCGGGTTGGTGGCTATCGTCTGGGTGCAGTTGCACTGCGCCCAGCCCAGGCGCGGCGCGCCCAGCACCAGCAGCGCGCCCATTGCCAACCGGCTACTTACAATTCGGCTTTTGCTAAAAATGCGTTTCATAAGACGTAGTACTTGCAGAAGAAAGGGAAGAGTGGAGCTGTATACTATATCCAAGGCAGGGGCTTACTTAAAGCAACTATCTTGCAACCAACTATTTATCAGAAGTACGCGGCGGCACGGCGGGTACCGCGCTGGCCGGAGCCACGCGCGCTAGCAAGCCCGCGCCCGGTGGGTGCCCCAGCGGGCGCGGGGCTTAGTGCATCTGGGTTGGGGGGGGCGAAAGCGCCGGGCTGGCTAGCGGCGCGGCGGGTGGCCGGGGGCGCGGGTGGTCCAGGGGCGCACGTTGGCCACGGTGGCGGGGCCGCTGGTGATTAGGCGGCTGGTCCACAGGCCAGTGTTTCGCACGCGCAGGCGGCCCGTGGCCAAGAGCGGCGCCTGCCAGGTGCCCTCGTTGGTGATGGCGAGCGGCGCCGCGCTGTTGTGAATGTAGCCCGCCCAGGTAGCGCCGCGGCGGTTGTGAATAGTGCCGCCGGGCAGGGTATAAATTTCGCTCGCGAAGAGCCCGAAATTGTTGATAACCACGGCCGCCCCAAAGGTGTCGCCGATGTAGCCCGTCCAGCTGGCGCTGGCGGCCCCGTCGCGGCCGTTATTAATGATGGTAGGCGCGTTCAGGTAAATGGTTTGCGAGGTTACGCAGCCCAGGTTGTTGAGCACCGTGCCCCGCACGCCGCTGCTCACCACGATGGTGCCGGCCAGCGTGCCGTAGTTGTCAACGACCACGCTGTCGTTGGTAATGGTGATGGTGCCCGAGTAGGTGGTGCCCGCCGCAATGCGCAGCCGGGTGCCGGCGGCCGGGGCCGCGTGCTCGGCCGCCGCCAGGCAGGTAGCGGTGGCCCGCGCCCAACCGGCTTGCCCGTTCAACACGCTCACCAATCCGCAGACCCACGCCAGCAAGTGGCGAGCGGCTGCGAACAGGGAGCGTGAAGAACGTATCATAGCAGCGCGGAAGGGTAGTTACTTGTATAGCTTTTGTCCCTGAAGACGATGCAAAGCTACCCTGGCAATTATCTAATAAACAATCAAAAAAGTAAAATTACAAACGAGCTTACTTCGCCAATGACTATGTAAGCCCGCCATAGTCCTATCCGCAGCCCGGTCCCGTTGGCTTTTGCAAATATTTTTTAGTACGGAACGCCAAAAAGCCGCTTAGCATTAAGGCCAGCGGCTTTTTCAGTGAAATATTGATAATTATCAACTTTTATTTCTTTCGTCCAATCCAGATGCGGGGCTTTTGGCAGGATACTACTGACTATCACCTGCCCACCACCGCCAATGCCGGGCTTAGAAGTCGTTCCAGTCGCTGATATTCACCACCTGCCCCGGCCCGGCCACCGTGAACTTGCATTGCTGAAAGCTGGGGGCCGACAGGCGCGGCTTCACGTTGTTGGAGAAGGCGAAAGGCTCGGTAGGGATGCCCAGGAAGTTTTTATCGAGCTTGTCGTTGTTGTTGAGGTCCTGCGACACGGCCACGGCCCACTCGCCGGGCGCCAGGTCCACGGGGATGGTGAGGGTGTTTTTGCCGTCGGGGCGCACCACCATGCGAATGGCCATTTGCCCGTCTTTCAAGAACTTATCGGGGGCGTTGTAAAAGTTGAGCTTCACCACGGAGCTCGTAGAGGCCAAGGAGGCGACCACCACCGTCACCTTTTCGGTGGCCGGGGCGGCGGCGTGGGGCGCTGGGGTGGCGGCCCCGAGCGCGAGGCTGCCCAGCAGCAGCGAAACTAGCGGTAGTGCGTTCATAACGACAAGATAAACAGCGAGTGCTTTAGTTCTAACTTCCGGCCGGGCACGATTCGTTCCGCCTGCCTGGGGCTTTGATTGCCGTATACTTCTGCTTATTCCTCCTCTCCCACCCTACCACAGCTGCCCCGTATGCAAGCCTACTTCCGCCGCTTCCAGCAACTTGCCGCCACCGGCGCCTACCACGAGCTCGCCGAGCTGCCCGTGCCCAAACCAGCGCTTTTCAACTGGACCACCGAAATCCTGGAAGGCCTGCACGTGGCGGCCCATCCCGACAAGCCCGCCCTGGTGCTGACCGATGGCACTGACCGCCAGCAGCTAACCTACGCCGAGCTAGCCGCCCGCGCCAACTGCCTGCTCAACTACTGGCGCGCGGCCGGCGTGCGCCCCCAGCAGGCCGTGCTGCTGATGGTGCCCGTCTGCGCCGAGCTTTGGGATACCTACGTGGCCGGCATCAAGGGCGGGCAGATTTTGATTCCGGCCGCCAGCATTCTCACCGTAAAGGACTTGGAATACCGTTTTGGCCGCCTACTGCCCGCCGTGGTAGTGGCCGACCTCGAAAATGCCGCCAAAATCGACGCCGCCGAGCAGGCCCTGGGCCAGCGCATCGCGCTCAAAATGCTGGTGGGCGGGCCGGCCGCGCAGCGACCTGGCTGGGTGAGCTTTGCCGAAACAAACGACCTCCCTGACCAAGCCGAGGCGGCCCCTACGCGGGCCGACGACCCGCTCTTTTTGTTTTTTACCTCGGGCACCACGGGCCTGCCCAAAATCGTGACGCACACGCACTTCTCGTACCAGGTGGGCCACCTCAGCACCGCCGCCTGGATAGGCCTGCGGCCCACCGACCGGCACTGCAACATCTCGCAGTCGGGCTGGGCCAAGTTTGCCTGGAGCAGCTTTTTCGCGCCGCTCAGCGTGGGCTGCACGCTGGTGGTGCACCAGGGCAGCGGGCGCTTTGCGGGCGGGCCGCTGCTGGCGGCGCTGGCCCGCGAGCGCGTGAGCACGTTTTGCGCGCCGCCCACGGTGCTGCGGCTGCTCATTCTGGAAGACTTGGCGGCGTATGATTTCAGCTTTCGCGAGTGCGTGAGCGCGGGCGAACCACTTAACCCCGAAGTGATTGAGGCGTGGCAGCGCGGCACGGGCCGCCTCATCCGCGACGGCTACGGGCAATCGGAAAGCACGGCCATGGTGTATAACCTGCCCGGCGCGGCCGTGCGCCTGGGCAGCATGGGCCGCCCGTCGTTTATGTACGAGGTGATAATCGCCGACGACGAGGGCCGCGAGTTGCCCGACACGGCCGAGGGCCACATCGCCGTGCGTACCAATACGGGCCGGCCCAATGGCTTGTTTACGGGCTATTTTGGCGAGCCAGAGCGGGCGGCCAGCGTGTTTCGCCACGGCCTGTACTACACCGGCGACAAGGCCTACCGCGATGCCGACGGCTACCTCTGGTTTGTGGGCCGCGACGACGACGTGATAAAATCGAGCGACTACCGCATCGGGCCGTTTGAGGTCGAGAGCGTGCTGGTCGAGCACCCGGCCGTGGTAGAGGCGGCCGTGGTGGGCTCGCCCCACGCCATCAAGGGGCACGAAATCAAGGCTTTTGTATTGCTGCGGCCGGGCACCGCCGCCACGGCCGCGCTGGCCACCGAGCTATTTGCCTTCGGCCGGGCGCACCTGGCGCCCTACAAGATGCCGCGCATCCTGGAGTTTATGGACGAGCTGCCCAAGACCATCAGCGGCAAAATCCGGCGCGTGGAGCTGCGCGCCCGCGAGGCCGCGCAGCGGCGCGGGGCACCGGGCGAGGGGGAGTTTTTCTACGAGAAAGCGCCGGGCTAGCGTCGGGCCGGTGGCCCCAGGCAGCACCCAAGGCGGGTTTTTGGGCCAGCCAGCGGGCGCTACCTATCGGTAGCGTTGCGCTGGAAAAGCTGCTGTAAGTTTATCGCAGTACCGGTCTTAGACACCGTTTTAGCTGCCCGTGCCCCCACGCGGCTGCCAGCTAAAACGGGCCGGAGGCTGGACTATTAGTCCCCGCTAGCTTACACATAATGAAACTCAAAACCCTGCTCCTGACGGCCGCGGCCGGCTGGCTCTCGCACGCGGCTGTGCTTGCGCAATCCGCACAATCGATTGATTTAGTCAACCCCATTCTAACCGGTTTTTACCCCGACCCCAGCATTGTGAAGGTCGGACCGGATTATTACCTGGTCAACTCCACGTTTTCGTACTTTCCGGGCATCCCGGTGATGCATAGCCGCGACCTCAAAAACTGGAAGCAGGTGGGCAACGTCATCAGCCGGCCCTCGCAGATGACCTTTCTGGGCGACCGCATGACGCGCGGGCTGTTTGCGCCAGCCATTGAGTACCACAACGGCACGTACTACGTAACGTGCACGCTCATCGACCACAAGGGCAACTTCGTGGTGACGGCCAAAAACCCGGCCGGGCCCTGGAGCGACCCTACGTTTTTGCCCGAGGTGCGCGGCATCGACCCTTCTCTGTATTTTGAGGGCGACAAGGCGTATGTTATCTACAACAGCGACCCGCCCGAAAATAAGCCGCTCTACGACGGCCACCGCTCCATCAAGATTATCGAGCTGAACCCGCAGACGCTGCAAACCGTGGGCGAGGCCAAAATCGTGGTGAATGGCGGCGTGGACCTGAGCAAAAAACCCGTCTGGATAGAAGGCCCGCACCTGATGAAGCGGGGCGACTGGTACTACCTCTACGCGGCCGAGGGCGGCACGTCGGTGAACCACACGGAGGTGGTTTTCAGGAGCAAAGCGCCGCTGGGGCCGTTTGTGCCCTACGAGAAAAACCCCATCCTTTCGCAGCGCGAGCTGCCGCGCGACCGCCCCAACCCCATCACGTCGGCCGGGCACGCGCAGTTTGTGGAAGGGCCGGATGGCAAGACTTACGCCATTTTTCTGGCCGTGCGGCCCTACGAAGGCAACTTCTACAATACTGGCCGCGAGACGTTTATCGTGCCCGTGGAGTGGAAAGACGAGTGGCCCGTGATGAACCCCGGCCCGGGCGGCGTGCAGTATTCCTACAAGGCCAACTTCCCGGAGGTGAAGCAGCCCGGCGCCCGGCCCCAAAATGGCAATTTTGGCTACACGCTCACCTTCGAGAAGGAGCTTGACCCGGCGCTGCTCTTTATGCGCACGGTTGATAAGGCCAGCTATTCGCTGAGCAAGGCCAACGGCCTCACGCTAAAGCTAAAGCCCGAAACGGTGGCTGAAACCGGCAACCCGGCCTTCATCGGCAAGCGGCAGCAGCACATGTATTGCACCACCGAAACGGAGCTGACTTTCGCCCCAAAAGCGGCCAATGAGAAAGCCGGCCTGGTTGTTTTTCAGGACGAAAAGCACTTCTACTACCTGTGCAAGTCGGTAGATGACGGCAAGCCCATGCTTCAGCTTTTCAAGAGCACGGCCGATGCCAAGCAGCCGGAGCTGCTGGCGCAGGCACCGCTCAAGTCGGCCGCGGGCAGCGTGCAGCTGCGTATTCAGGCGCAGGCCGACGCCTATACGTTTAGCTTTTCGGAGGGCAAGACGTGGAACGTGCTCAAGGACAAGGTCGATGGCAAGTTTTTGAGCACGCAGGTGGCGGGCGGCTTTATCGGCTGCTTGTTCGGCATGTACGCTACTTCATCGGGCCAGCCCACGACCAGCACGGCCTCCTTCAACTACCTGAAATACGCGGGCAACGACCCGGTGTATAAGAAGGCGCAGTAAGGCAGCCATTTCCTTTCCCACCCGAGCGGGTAAAAGCGGGGCGCGGCGGCCTTTTGGCCACGCCCCGCTTTTGCCCGGCCATCGCTCCTGCTTCCCATGAAATTTCCACTCCTCGCCGCTCTTTTTGCTCTGCTGGCCAGCCCTGGCTTGCGGGCCCAAAACCCCATCATTCGGAACGTATTCACGGCCGACCCGGCGCCGCTGGTGTACCGCGACACGCTGTTTCTGTACACCGGCCATGACACGGCTTCGGTGCAGGAAACCAACTACAAGATGCCCGACTGGCGCATCTACTCCACCACCGACATGGTGCACTGGAAAGACTATGGCAAGCGCCTCTCGCCCAAGACGTTCGCCTGGGCTACCGGCGATGCCTACGCGGCGCAGTGCGTGTACCACAAAGGCAAGTTTTACTGGTTTGTGGCCACGTTTCATAAGAAGGACGATAACAGCCAGGGCGGCGCGGCCATCGGCGTGGCCGTGTCGGACCGGCCCACCGGCCCGTTTAAGGATGCCATTGGCAAGGCACTCATCGTCAACGAGATGACCAAGGACAAGCCGCACGCCTGGGACGACATCGACCCCACCGTGTTTGTGGACGACGACAAACAGATTTACTTGTATTGGGGCAACTTGAGCTGCCGCTGGGTGAAGCTCAAGGATAACATGACGGAGCTGGCCGGCCCCATCACGGTGCTAGATATCAAAAACTACATCGAGGGCCCGTGGGTGTACAAGCGCAAAAAGCTCTATTACCTCGTGTACGCCAGCGCGGGCACCAAGCCCGAAATGATAGAGTATTGCACGGCCCCGAGCGCTACGGGGCCCTGGACGTACCGGGGCATCATTCAGGAAAACGTGCCCAACAGCTTCACCACGCACCCTGGCATCATCGACTACAAGGGCAAGAGCTACTTCTTCTACCACAACGGCGCCTTGCCCACCGGCGGCAGCTACCGGCGCTCTATCTGCGTCGATGAGCTGTATTACAACCCCGACGGCACCATCAAGCCCATCGTGCAGACTACCAAAGGCGTAGCGCCGGCGAAGTGAGCACGCGCCTCCCCTACTCGCTAGCCCATTGCCCCTACCCATCCCACCCATGAAAAAGCTTCTTTTCTCGCTTCTCTCGCTGTGCGCGCCGCTCGGGCTGCGCGCCGAAGACGGCCACCAGCTCTGGCTGCGCCCGCACGCGGCGGTGCCGGTAACGGTGGTGGCACCCGCCCAAAAATCGGCGGTGCTCGCTACCGCCAAACGCGAGTTGCAGCAAGGCTGGCAGGGCACCGCCGGGGCCACCGTTGCGCTGACGCTCCGCAAGGATAAGGCCATCAAGTACGACGGCTTTCGGCTGAGCAAGCAGGGCGTGCAGGCTGCTACCGAGCGGGGCATTCTGTACGGCGTGTTTGAGCTGCTACGCCGCCAGCAAACCGGCCAGCCGGTAGCCGAGGAGGTTTCCAATCCCTCCTACGAATTTCGCCTGCTCAATCACTGGGATAATCCCGACGGGTCGGTGGAGCGCGGGTACGCCGGCAAGTCTATCTTCTGGCGCAAGGACAGCGCGTTGGTGGTGACTGGCCGCGACAAACGGCTGTGGCAGGAATATGCCCGGGCCAACGCGTCCATCGGCCTCAATAGCAGCGTGCTCAACAACGTGAACGCCTCGCCCGTGATACTCTCGGCCGCGTACCTGAGCCGGGTGAAAGCCATTGCCGACGTGCTGCGGCCGTATGGGGTGAAGACGTATCTCTCCATCAAGTTTTCCTCGCCGGTGCTGCTGGGCGGCCTCAAAACCGCCGACCCGCTCGACCCGGCCGTGGTGAAGTGGTGGCAGGGCAAAGCGAAGGAAATCTACCAGCAGGTGCCCGATTTTGGCGGCTTTTTGGTGAAGGCCAGTAGCGAAGGCCAGCCCGGCCCGCAGGACTACGGCCGCACCCACGCCGACGGGGCCAATATGCTGGCCGACGTGCTGCGGCCCTACGGCGGCCTGGTGATGTGGCGCGCCTTCGTGTATAGCCCCAGCGACAAGGACCGCGCCAAGCAGGCCTACAACGAGTTTGTGCCGCTCGATGGCAAATTCCGCGACAACGTCATCGTGCAGGTGAAAAACGGGCCGGTTGATTTTCAGCCCCGCGAGCCGTTCAGCCCGCTATTTGGGGCCTTGAAAAAGACGGCCGTGATGCCCGAGTTTCAGATAACCCAGGAGTACCTCGGGCACGCCATCGACCTGGCCTACCTGGCCCCCATGTGGGCCGAATGCCTGCAAAGCGACACCTACCAGGCAGGCCCCGGCAGCACCGTGGCCCGCTGCACCGATGGCAGCGTGTATCGCCAGGCGCACTCGGCCATGGCCGGCGTCTCCAACGTGGGCCTCGACACCAACTGGACCGGCCACGATTTTGCCCAGGCCAATTGGTACGCCTTCGGCCGGCTGGCCTGGAATAGCAGCGCCGAAAGCGCCCAGCTAGCCGAAGAGTGGCTCAAGCTGACTTTCCAAAATGCCGCCGCCGGCAGCCAGCCGGCCCCCGCCGCGGCCGACTGGAATGCCGGGTTTTTGGCCCCCGTGACGCAGCTGATGCTGGCCAGCCGCGAGGCCATCGTCGATTATTCCATGCCGCTGGGCTTGCACCACATCATGTCGGCCACCCACGGGCACTACGGCCCCGGCCCGTGGTGGGCGCCGCCCGGCATGCGCGCCGACTGGACGCCGCCCTACTACCACCAGGCTGCGGCCAACGGCGTGGGCTTCGACCGCACCACGGCGGGCAGCAATGCCGTGAGCCAGTACCACGAGCCGCTGGCTTCGCAGTTCAACGACCCCGCCACCTGCCCCGACCAGTACCTGCTGTGGTTCCATCACCTGCCCTGGGATTTTAAGCTGAAAAGCGGCCGCACCCTCTGGGACGAGCTGGCCCTGCACTACGACCACGGCGTGCAGCAAGTGCGCCAGTTTCAGCGCACCTGGGACCAGGCCCGGCCCTATGTGGATGCCGAGCGCTTTGGGACGGTGCAAAACAAGCTGCGCGCCCAAAGCGGCAACGCCGTGCTCTGGAAAGACGCCTGCCTGCTCTACTTTCAGCAGTTCAGCCACTTGCCCATTCCGGCCACCGTGGAGCCACCCATGCACACCCTGGATGCCGTGATTGCCAACGACCTGCCGCCCCAGCGCGGCAACGGTCCGGCCCGGCCCTAACTCACTTGTAGCGCGGACTGAAAATCCGCACTCCAATACCTATCTACATTAGCATGAAACAACGCCTAAAGCTACTAGTAACCAGCCTCTTGCTACTTACCCTGGGTGCCGCGCCCGCCGCCGCACAACGTTCGGGTAAGCCGGCGAAGGCCCAGCTGGCCCCAAAAGGCGCCTTTTACTCGGGTACTTATCCCAACCTGTTTCGGGAAGCGGGCTACCGCCAGGCCGACATCGACCAGAAGGTGGCGCAGGCGTACCACGACGTATTTGAGGGGCCTAATAAGGTGTACTTCGAGGTGGGCGACTCGCTGGCCTACGTCTCGGATGTGAAGAATGAGGACGCCCGCACCGAGGGCCTTTCCTACGGCCTGATGGTGGCCGTGCAGCTCAACAAAAAGGAGGTATTTGACCGCCTCTGGCGCTGGTCGAAGAAATACTTGCAGCACCAGAGCGGCCCGCTGGAAGGGTATTTTGCCTGGAGCATCAATACGGCCACCATGAAGCGCAACTCGGAAGGGCCCGCCTCGGATGGCGAGCTGTACTTCGTGACCAGCCTGCTTTTTGCCGCCAACCGCTGGGGCAACGCGACCGGCATCAATTACTACCAGGAGGCCCGCCGCATCCTGGATGCCTCGTGGAAAAAAGACGGCACCGGCGGCGTGCACAACCTTTTTAACACCCAGCACAAGCAGATAAGCTTTGTGCCGGTGGGCGATATGTACACCTGGACCGACCCCTCGTACCACGTGCCGGCGTTTCTGGAAGTGTGGGCCGAATACGCCAAGGACGGGCACGCGCAGTTTTACCGGGACTGCGCCGATACGTCGCGCGTGTTTTTGCACCGCGCCTGCGTCGCCCCCACCGGCCTCAACTACGACTACACCGCGTTTAGCGGCCAGCCGCACGCTACGCGCTGGGCGCCGGCCGCGTTCCGCTACGATTCGTGGCGCGTGCCCATGAATATTGCCATGGACTACGTGTGGTTTGGCAAAGACCGGGCTTGGCAGCAGCAGTACGCGCAGCGCTTTCAGGGCTTTCTGCGGGCTAAGGGCCTGACTACCTTCGAAGACCAGTTCAACGTGGACGGCTCGCGGCCCGATTTTATTTTGCCGGCCGGCAAGGTCAAGAAGCTGCGCCACTCGCTGGGGCTGGTGGCTACGTCGGCATCGGCCTCGCTGATGCGCCAGGATAAAAACTTCGACTTCGTGCACGCCCTCTGGAACGCCAAGCTAGCGCCCTACGACGACGGGTATTTTGACCCTTACTACGACGGCCTGCTGTACCTGTTCAGCCTCATGCACCTGAGCGGTAACTACCAAGCGATAAAGCCTCGAACGCACTAATTACCACGGCTACTTTATGAAGAACTACTGGTTACTACTACTGGCCGGGCTGGTCCTTTGGGCGCCGGCGGCTCGGGCCCAGGCGCCGACGGCCCACAATCCCATCATCTATGCCGACGTGCCGGACTTGTCCATGATTCGGGTGGGCAAGACCTACTACATGAGCAGCACCACCATGCACATGAGCCCCGGCGTGCCCCTCATGAAATCGACCGACCTGGTGAATTGGAAGCTCGTCGGCTACGCCTACGACACCCTGGCCACCGTAGACGCCATGACGCTCGCCAAGGGCCAGAGCACCTACGGGCGCGGCTCGTGGGCCAGCAGCCTGCGCTACCACCAGGGCACGTACTACGTCAGCACCTTCGCCCAAACCACGGGCAAAACGCACGTCTATTCGACCAAAAACATCGAAAAAGGCCCCTGGAAAGCCGTTTCTTTCCGGCCCAGCCTGCACGACCATTCGCTGTTTTTTGACGACGATGGGCGCGTGTACATGGTGTACGGCGCGGGCAAAATTCAGCTGGCCGAGCTCACGGCAGACGCGGCGGGCCTGAAGCCGGGCACCAGCCCGCAGGTCATTATCGAGAATGCCAGCGCCCCAGCCGGCTCTACGCCCGGCCTGCCGGCCGAGGGCTCGCAGCTGTTCAAGATAAAGGGCAAGTACTACCTGTTCAACATCACCTGGCCGCGCGGCGGCATGCGCACGGTGGTGGTGCACCGGGCCGACAAAATAACCGGCCCCTACGAGGGCCGGGTGGCTCTGCAAGACCTGGGCGTGGCCCAAGGCGGCCTCATCGACACGCCCGAAGGCCAGTGGTACGCCTATCTATTCCGCGATTTTGGCGCGGTGGGCCGCATCCCGTACCTGGTGCCAGTGCAGTGGGAAAGCGGCTGGCCGGTGCTGGGCAACCCGGCGGGCAAAGTGCCCGAAACCCTGCCCCTACCCGCCAATAAGAGCCTGCTGCCGGGCCTCGTGGCCTCCGACGAGTTTACGCGCCGGGCGGGCGAGCCGGCCCTGCCCCTAGTCTGGCAGTGGAACCACAACCCCGCCAACGCACTGTGGTCGGTGGCCCAGCGCCCCGGCTACCTGCGCCTCACCACCGGGCGGGTCGATACGTCGTTCTTGCTGGCGCGTAATACCTTGACGCAGCACACCATCGGCCCGGTGTGCGCCGGGGTCACGGCCCTGGATGTGGCCCACCTGAAAGCCGGCGATTTTGCCGGCCTCGGCGTGTTGCAGAAGCGCTACGGCCTGGTGGGCGTGCAAGCCAGCGCTGGCGCGAAAGCCATCGTGATGGTCAGCGCCGAATCGGAAAAGCCGGTGGAGCTACAGCGGATTCCGCTGACGCAGGACAAGGTCTATTTCAAAATCGAGTGCGATTTTAAAGACCGCAAGGATGTCGCCACCTTCTTCTACAGCCTCGATGGCAACACCTGGCAGCCCGTGGGCGGGCCGCTCAAAATGGCTTACACGCTGCCGCACTTCATGGGCTACCGGTTTGCGCTATTCAACTACGCCACCCAAGCGGCGGGCGGGTACGCCGACTTCGACTACTTCCACCTGGAAGACCACCTGAGCAAGTAGGAATTTTCCCGCACTTATTCCCCGCAAAACCCCGATGCGTACCCTGAAACTTTACGGCCTACTGGCCGCTCTGGCGGGCTTAGCTGCTCAGCCCGCCAGGGCCCAAAACCCTTTCATCACCAGCCAGTTCACCGCCGACCCCACGGCCCGCGTATTTGGCGACCGGGTGTACGTGTACCCTTCGCACGACATTCGGGCTACGCCAGGGCACGGGCGGGCCGGCTGGTTTGTCATGGAAGACTACCACGTTTTCTCCTCGGCCAACCTCACCGACTGGACCGACCACGGCGTTATCGTGACCCAAAACAAAGTGCCCTGGGTGAAGCCCGACAGCTACAGCATGTGGGCGCCCGACTGCGTGCTGCGCAA
>JAKONR010000342.1 GCA_022701825.1 Hymenobacteraceae bacterium
ACCAGCTCTTCCCAGGCCACGCTGGCGCGGCCCTCGCGCTTTTCGCCGGGGTACACGATGGGTTTGGAGTGCTTGCTGGCCATTTCGGGGGCGTAGGCGCCGGTGAGCACCAGCTGCCGGCCGCGCACGGCGCCGTCGAGCACCACGGCCCCTACCTCCGACACGGCGCGCGGCTCGGTGCGCACCGTCAGCTGCTGCCGGTCGATGTCCTTGATGGTATAGCCCCGATTGACGAGGCCTTGCACGAGGGCCGTGAGGGCCACCAGGCCGCTGTCGCGCCGGGCGATAATGGCGGCGTTAGCGTTTTTGGGCGGCAGCACTACCGGCGTTTTGGCGGCGGCTATTACGGCAGTGGCCGGCGCTTGCTGCGCCAAGCCCAGCGCGGGCAGCAGCGCGAAGCCGAGAAGAAGCAGAGGTTTCATAAAGAACAAGATACGAGGGCGGCTCGAAGCCGCTGAGGTTACTTATTAGCAGGCGGGCGGTGGGCTTGGGGGAGGGGGCCGGGGGCGAAGGTGCCAAAGAGCCGGTCCCAGAGCGAGGTATAGAAGCCAAAATTATGGCGCTCGTCCTGGTGGTGCTGAAAATGGAAGCCCGACGAGCCCAGGTACTTCAGCACGGGGCGGCGCGCCCAGGCGGCCGGAAAAGGCTCGACGCCCGAATGCCCCAACGCGCCAAATAATACATTGACAACCAAATACGCCAGAATGGCCCCAAAATAAGCCGGGTACAGCACCATCAGCGCCAGCCACAGGCCGCCGAAACCCAGGATTTCGAGGGGGTGCAGCACAAACAAATCGAGGGGCTGCGGCTCGGGGTACTCGTGGTGCAGCCCGTGCACCCAGCGGTGGAGCGGCGTGTGGTGAATGGCGTAGTGAAAGACGTACATCAGCAAATCCATCCCCAAAAACAGCACCGCAAAATCGAGCACGAGGCGGGCCGAAGCGCCTTCCCGAATGACGATAAAGCCCTGCCGCCATAGCCAAAAGCCCGCGAAGGTGATGCCAGTATTGAGCAGCAGCGTGTAGGCGGCGTAGCGCAGCTGCTGCCCGCTAACCGGCTGGTAAACACTGGCCAGCGACCGCCGCCGCCCAAAAACAGCTTGCAGCACGTAGCCAAACCCCACGGCCAGCAGTAGTACCAGCAGGTTTTCGGCCAGAAAGAGCGGCAGCGCTTCCCACCAGCCAAGCGTTTTGAAATAGGCAAGCAAATCCATCGCAAACAAGGAAAAGCGGCGGCCGGCCGGGCGCCGCGCCAAGCTAAATTAACCTACCGACCGGCTTTGCGCGGCGGCAGCCGGAGCAGCTTGCCCATTTAAAATTCGGCGCCGTACCTTTGGCTTATCAATTCCTCAATTTGTTGAAGGATTGTTTTTATAAAGAGGCGCGGAGAGACAGGCTCGACGAAACGCCGGCAACCCCCAGCAATGTGCTGGAACGGTGCCAATTCCTGGCCATATAAAAACAAGTTTGCCGTGCGCTGCTTTTCTGCCCTCCGTCTGCCCTACTTCCACGCTGCTACTTTAGTATCGGCGTGTTGTTGTATGTCGGGCCCGGCCGTCTGTATGGCGGGCGGCGAGGCTGGTTGTTGCGCGTAAACCTTTTCATTCTTAGCAGGTTTACCTACTTCCCTAGCCGTGGCCGTCCCACCGGCTGGCTACGGGCCGCCCGGCTACTGCGGTAGTCTTCGGGCTGGCTTCGCGCTCTTGCTTTGGCCCGCCGCTGGCGTGGGCTGGGCAGCCCTTTCTCTTCCTTCGCAATCATCATGGAATCAGCTATTCAGGCCCAGGTCGATGACCTGTGCCGTTTCGTACCCGCGCACTCGGTGCCCGAAACGCTGGCTTTACTAGCCGGGCGCTTTCCGGGCAAGGTATCGTTTTCGACGTCTTTTGGGCTCGAAGACCAGCTACTTACGCACTTCATTTTTGAAAACGACCTGCCCATTCGGGTGTTTACGCTGGACACGGGCCGCAATTTTCAGGAGACGTATTCGACCTGGAACAAGACGCTGCTGCGCTACGGCAAGCCCATCGAGGTAGTCTTTCCGCAGACGGCCAGCGTGGAAAAGCTACTGCGCGAAAAAGGCCCTAACTCCTTCTACGAGAGCATCGAAAACCGCAAGGAATGCTGCTACATCCGCAAGGTGGAGCCCCTGGGCCGCGCCCTGGCCGGGCAGCAGGCCTGGCTAACGGGCATCCGCGCCGAGCAGTCGCAGAACCGCCAAACCATGGCCCCCGCCGAGTGGGACGCCGGCCACAACCTCCTCAAAATTCACCCGCTGCACGACTGGACCTGGGAGCAGTGCGTAGCCTTCGCCCAGGCCAATGGCGTGCCCGTTAACCCGCTGCACGCCAAGGGCTTCGTGAGCATTGGCTGCGCGCCGTGCACGCGCGCCATCAAGCCGGGCGAGGACTTCCGGGCCGGCCGCTGGTGGTGGGAGGAAGCGGCGGCCAAGGAGTGCGGCCTGCACGCTACTACTGGTGAGCACCAAGGCTTTGACCCGGTAGTGGAGGCGATAAAGGAATAAGCTTCCAAAACGGCTGTCAGTGCGAGCGCAGCGAAGCAATCGCACCTGCTAAGCTCACCTATGAACGCCGTTCGGATGCGATTGCTTCGTCGTTCCTCCTCATAATGACAAAATACAAACTAACAACTACTTAGATGGATTATTTAGATAGATTAGAAGCCGAAGCCATCCACATTATGCGCGAAGTGGCGGGGCAGTTTGAGCGGCCGGCGCTGCTGTTTTCGGGCGGCAAGGACTCGATTGCCCTCACGCGGCTGGCCGAGAAGGCCTTCCGGCCGGGCAAGTTTCCGTTTCCGCTGGTGCACGTGGACACGGGGCACAACTTTCCCGAAGTGCTGGCTTTTCGGGACAAGCTGGCGGCCGAGCTCGGCGAAAAGCTGATTGTGCGCAAGGTGGAAGACACCATCCGCGAGCGCGGGCTGGTAGAGCCGGGCGGCAAATACCCAAGCCGCAACCCACTGCAAACGTACACGTTGCTCGACGTGATTGAGGAATTTGAGTTTGACGCCTGCATCGGCGGGGCGCGGCGCGATGAGGAAAAGGCGCGGGCCAAGGAGCGCATCTTTTCGGTGCGCGACGACTTTGGGCAGTGGGACCCCAAGCGCCAGCGGCCCGAGCTGTGGAACATCTACAACGGCCGCATTCGGAAGGGCGAAAACGTGCGTGTATTCCCCATCTCGAACTGGACGGAGCTGGACGTGTGGAACTACATCCAGCGCGAAAACATCGCGCTGCCCGACATTTACTTCACCCACGAGCGCCAATGCGTGGTGCTGCCCAGCGGCCAGCTCCTGGGACTGAGCGAGCACATCACGATTGAGGAAAGCGACGAAATCGTGACCCGCCACGTGCGCTTCCGCACCGTGGGCGACTCGACCTGCACCGCCGCCGTGGAAAGCGACGCCGCCACGATTGATGACATTATCCAGGACATTCTAGTGGCCAAAGTGAGCGAGCGCGGCGCCACGCGCCTCGATGACAACCTGTCGGAAACGGGCATGGAAGACCGGAAGAGAAACGGGTATTTCTAACGCGTTTACCCCACCCCCCGGCCCCCTCCCCTCCGGGAGAGGGGGAGCCAGGCACCTAGGGTTTGGGCTAACTATTAATAACTTATAAAAAGCAGCTTATCGT
Source organism: Hymenobacteraceae bacterium (assembly GCA_022701825.1). Classification (GTDB taxonomy): domain Bacteria; phylum Bacteroidota; class Bacteroidia; order Cytophagales; family Hymenobacteraceae; genus Hymenobacter. The sequence continues at coordinate 3,658 of JAKONR010000342.1, forward strand.
CTGGCTCCCCCTCTCCCGGAGGGGAGGGGGCCGGGGGGTGGGGTCCCACGCCTGGGGCCGTTGCTTACGCACTAAACTCATGGACTTACTCCGATTTATCACCTGCGGCAGCGTCGATGACGGCAAGAGCACGCTCATCGGCCGCTTGCTCTACGACAGCGACTCGGTATCGCTGGACGTGCTGGCCACGCTCGAAAAGAAGCGCAACGCCACGAATAGCGACTCGGTAGACCTGGCGCTGCTCACCGATGGCCTGAAGGCCGAACGCGAGCAGGGTATTACTATCGACGTAGCGCACAAGTACTTCACTACGCCGCGTCGCAAGTTTATCATCACCGACGCGCCGGGCCACGTGCAGTACACCCGCAACATGGTGACGGGCGCCAGCAACGCCGACCTGGCCATCGTGCTGGTCGATGCGCGGCAGGGCGTGATAGAGCAGACGCGGCGGCACACGCTGCTGGCCTCGC